>JAODBQ010000439.1 GCA_025464045.1 Ilumatobacteraceae bacterium | reverse complement strand
AACCGCGATGCGATCGCATCGCGCTGCGCGGCACGCGATCGCGAGCGCCAGATGGGCGTGGCCTACGGCTTCGGGCTGTTCGTCGACAATGCGTTCGCCGGTGAGGTGAACCTCAACAACGTCGTGCGCGGCGCGCTGCAGACGTGCACCGTCGGCTACTGGATCGACCGCGCGAGAGCCGGCCACCGCTACGTTGCCGAGGCGGTGGTCGTGCTCGCGAGGTTCGCGTTCGAGGAGCTCCAGCTGCACCGCATGGAGATCTGCATCGTCCCGCGCAACGCGAACAGCCGTCGCGTGATGGAGGTGCTCGCCATCCGCGAGGAAGGCGTCGCCCACCGCTACCTCGAGATCAACGGGGTCTGGGAGGACCACGTCCGCTACGGCATCACCCTCGAGGAGTGGTGGGCGCGCGGCGAGGAGCTGTCCGCAACCTGGCTGTGAACGCGTCGGGCCGCGGTCAGGCCTGCTCGGCGGCGAGGCGAACGAGCTTCGCCTTCGCCTGACGCAGCGACGAGCGCCGCTTCCACATCTTCATCTTCCAGTGCCGCTTCCGCCCGTGGCCGACGCTGGCCTTGCCGCGCTCCGCATCGTGGTGATGTGCCGGGACCCAGGCGCGGCCTGGCTCGTGCACCTCATCCGGTTGGTAACCCCCACCACTGACCTGGGCCGCCACTGCGTTCAGCTCGCAGTGGATGCGATGCCGCTCGTTGTGGGCATGGGCACGCAGGTCCATCTTCGGCGGGGGAACCGCCTCTTGGCTGCGATGGCGCTGGCTCATGAGTACCTCCATCTCTCCTGACCGTGATCAGGATGGACGTTCGGAATGTACGGCGTGCAAGCTCTCCGTGAGAGCACGATAGTTCACGAGCGGTGGCGTGGAAGGACGGGGAGGTAACAAACTCGCGCGATCGCGCGCGCACCGTGATCAGCGCGGGCGGGAGCTGATCCGCGCCTGCATCGCCGCGATGCGCTCCGCGGCCCACGGCTGCTTCGTGCTCCAGACCTGCGGGTCGAGCTCGCGCTTGACGGCGTCGTCGTGCACGGAGATGTCGGCCATCGCCTGGATCGACTTCTTCGTCTCGATGACGAGCTCGCGCGGGGCCGACGCGGCTCGTGCCGCCATCTCCTGCGCCTTCGCCAGCAGCTGATCGTCGTCGAGGCAACGGTGCACGAGGCCGACGCGCTCCGCCTCCGCACCGTCGAGCACTTCGCCGAAGATCACTGCGGCGAACGTGGCCTGCGGCCCGGCGATGCGCCGGAACATCCACGTGTGACCGCCACCCGGATGCAGACCGATCTGCAGGAAGCGGGTGTCGAACTTGGCCCGACGCGCCGCGAGGCGCACGTCGCAGCCGAGCGCGAGGTTCATCCCGGCACCGACTGCGGCACCGTTCACCGCGGCGAGCGTCGGCAGCGGGCTGCGCGCGATCCGCAGGAACCCTTCGTAGACGTTGCTCAGGCTCGCGCCGTCGGCCGTGGCGAGGTTGCCGAGGTTGGCACCGGCGCAGAACGCCGACCCCGCACCCGTGACGACGATCGCCCCGATCGACTCGTCGGCCTCGATGGTGTCCATCGCGGCGACGATCTCCTCGACCATCGGAGCGGTCAACGTGTTGCGCTCCTCGGGGTTGTTGAGGGTGAGGGTGGCCACGCCATCGGCGGTGGTGACGAGTACGAGCGACATGGCGACACGGTAGCGTCGCGCCCATTCTCGACCATGTGTTCACCGACGCCATCGGCGCGCTCCGCGAGGCCTTCGAGGCAGCGTTCCTGGAGCGCCAGGCGTTCGACGAGCACTTCCAGGTCGACGTGCTCCTCGGGGACCTGTCGTGGGAGACGAGCTACGGGCTGCCGGGTGAGGGGCAGCCGCCGCGAGTCGTCGCCCACGTCGCGTTCGACTGGCCGTCGTGGAGCCAGACGTCGTACCGGCGGTGGTACGTCGAGGAGGTGCTCGAACGACTGCCGGCGATCGAGATGGAGATCGTGTTCCGCGTGCAGCGGCTCGTCGAGCAACCGGATCCGGCCGTGGCGCGCGACGTCTCGCCCGAGACGAGTCCGCTGATCGGCGACGAGCGCCTCGAGCGCGTCGGCACCACCGTCGAGATCGCCTATCCCGACGAGACGCCCGGTGTCGCCGACTTCGCGATCGAGGTGACGTACGAGGGGCTGTACGAGCTCGCTGAGGAGACGCTTGCCGACGGCGCGAGCACGTTGCTCGATCAGCACTTCGGGGCACTCGGCGGCTGGATCACGGCGATGCTGGTCAAGCTCGGCGACTTGAAGCTGGAGTTCCGGCCCGCCGAAGGCTGAGGGCGGCGCGGGCCGCTGAGTTGGCGGTCACGGTGAGGCGGCTGGCAGAGTGCCCGTCATGTCCGACTCCGAACCCGTCGTCCTCCTCGATGTCAGTGATCGCATCGCGACCATCACCCTGAACAGGCCCGAGGCGCGCAACGCGCTGTCCGGCGAGGTGCGCCGGCTGCTGCCACAGGTGATGCGTGAGGCCGACGGACGCGACGACGTCGACGTGCTGATCCTCACCGGCGCGGACCCGGGCTTCTGCGCCGGGCTCGACCTGAAGGAGCTCGGCTCGGCGAGTGGCAGCCTCGGCGGTGACGGCGCCGACGGCTCGACCAACAGCGACGGCGTGCGCGGTCCGTTCCCGAAGCTGAGCAAGCCGCTGATCGGTGCGGTGAACGGCGTCGCGATCACCGGCGGGTTCGAGCTCGCGCTGAACTGCGACTTCCTCGTCGCCAGCGAGCACGCCAAGTTCGGCGACACCCACACCCGTGTCGGAGTGATGCCCGGATGGGGGCTGACCGTGCTGCTGCCGCAAGCCATCGGCGTTCGCCGGGCGCGGGAGATGAGCTTCACCGGCAACTTCATGCTCGCCGCCGAGGCGCTGGCGTTCGGGCTGGTCAACCACGTCGTGCCCCACGCCGAGCTGATCCCGTTCACCCGCAAGCTCGCCACCGACATCATCGGCAACGATCAGCAGGGCGTCCGCCAGATCCGCGCCACGTACGGCGCCATCCACGCCGAGGAGCCCGGTTGGAAGATCGAGGCCGACGACTCGCGAGCCTGGCAGCAGGCGATGTTCGATCCGAGCAAGGTCGCCGAGCGCCGCGCCGCCATCCAAGCCCGCGGTCGCCAGCAGTAGCGGTTCGCCCGGCCCGCGGTCAGCGGCGGCAAGGGGTTCGGGGGTTCGCCCGACCCGCGGTCACCCCGAACACGACTAGAGCGCGGCGCCTCGGGCGGTGAGGTCGGCGTTGATCGCGTCGTCGATCTTCAGCGCGAGGATCTCGGCACCGTTCTGGTTGAGGTGGAATCCGTCGGCCGCGCGGACCTCCTTGCCGAGGCCGTCGCGGGGGTCGATGACGTAGTCCGCCCAGCCGCCGTTGCGGCCGGAGAACAGGGCCCACGTGTCGATGAACGCGACGCCTGGGTGCGCAGCGACCTGTTCGCGCACGACCTGGTCCTGCACTTGCAGGCGGGCGGTGACGTCCGGGTTGTTGTCGTTGGGGATGCCGACCCAGATCAACGTGCGGCCACCGGCGGTGAGCGCATCCATGACGGCGCCGACGCGCTTGGCGTACTCGGTCCGCCAGGCGGCGTCGGCCGCGGCGTCGCCCTTCGGCTGGCTGGCGATGAACGTGCCCGAGCCATTGGTGAGCCCCTGCGAGTCGTTGCCGCCGAACGTGACGATCACGATCGCGGGTTCGATCTCCGGCAGCTTCGTCGCGAAGTGCGCCGGCCAGTCGAAGAAGTCGGGGCGGGCGAGACCACTGGACACCTTGTAGTCGAGCGTCGTCGCGACCATCTTCGTCCGGTTCAGCAGGGTCTGCAGGTACGGCGCGAACGTGCCCGCGTCGGAGTCGCCGGCGATGTACAGCTTGATCGGGTTCTCCGTGCTCGGCACGCCGGCGGTGGTCGGCGTGGCCGTGGTCGCCGGCTCCGTGGGCGTGGCGCTGCCGCCAGCCGCGATGGTCGCATCGGGGCTCGAACCGGACGAACCGACGGACCCGCCTGACGCCGCCGAGCCACCGTCGGCGCTGTTCGCCGGCGGCGACGTGGCAGCGGTCGAACCGTCGCTGCCGAAGAGCGCACTGCCCAGCCCCCACACCACGAGGACGGCGATCACCAGCACGACAGCCGCGAGCACCCGGCGACGCCGGTACTGCTGCGGTGTGACCCGCCGACGACGGCGGGGCGCAGAGGAGGGCAGGTGGGACGGCGCCATCGAGATCACGACAATGCTACGGCTACGTGTGCCGGGGGACGAGTCTCTCCAGCTCGGGTTAGCATCCCGAACGGACATTCCGTCCTCCGAGCGGGCACTGCGTCCGCTCACCATTCCCACACTCCACAGGGGGAGACAACAAGATGCGGAAGAGCAAGCGCTTCAGCGCGCTCACGCTCGTCGCCGGGTTGGCCATCACGGCCGCCGCGTGCGGCAGCGACTCGAAGTCGTCCAGCACGTCGCCGGCCACCACGGCGGCAGCGGCTACCACGGCGGCAGCAACGGCGACGACGGCGGCGACGGGTGGCGCAACCGCCACCACGGCCAAGACGGGCGGTTCGGCGACGACCACCGGCGGCAGCGCCACCACGACTGGCGGTTCCACCGGCGCGACGACGGGCGGTTCGACGGGCACGACGCCGACGAGCCTCGACGGCAGCAAGGTGCTGGCCTGCGAGGTCACCGACACCGGCGGCGTGAACGACAAGGGCTTCAACCAGAACGCCCACGAGGGCATCCTCGACGCCGAGAAGGAGTACGGCATCAAGGGCGACCTGCTCGAGTCGAAGAGCGCCAGCGACTACGCGCCGAACCTCACCGCGTTCATCGCCAAGAAGTGCACGCTGATCGTCAGCGTCGGCTTCCTCCTCGCTCCCGACACGGCCACCGTCGCCAAGGCCAACCCCACCACGCAGTTCGCGATCGTCGACTCGGATGCCAACGACGACAACGGCACGCCGAACGACACGACCGACGACAAGAACCTGCCCAACGTGCGCGCGCTGACCTTCTCGACCGAGCAGCCGTCGTACCTCGCCGGCTACCTCGCCGCAGGGATGACCAAGACCGGCAAGGTCGCCACCTACGGCGGCATCAACATCCCGTCGGTCACCTCGTTCATGAGCGGCTACCTCGAAGGCGTCAACAAGTACAACACGGTGCACGGCACGAAGGTCACCGTCCTCGGTTGGGACGGCAAGGACGGCTCGTTCGCCGGCAACTTCGAGAACCTCGACGACGGCAAGAACCTCACCCAGGGCTTCGCCGACGAGGGCGCCGACATCGTCTTCCCCGTCGCCGGTCCGGTCGGTCTCGGCAGCTCGGCGTACGCCAAGGAGAACGCCGGCAAGATCCGGGTCATCGGCGTCGACGTCGACCAGTACCTGAGCAACTCCAACGAGCAGAGCGTCTACCTCACGTCGGTGATCAAGAAGATCGACGCCTCCGTGGTGGACACGGTCAAGAACGTCATCCAGACCGGCAAGGTCGGCGCGGACTACGTCGGCACGCTGAAGAACGGCGGCCTCGACCTCGCCCCGTACCACGACCAGGAGAAGGACGTCCCCACCGCGCTGCAGGACGAGATCACGCAGCTCAAGAAGGACATCATCGACGGGAAGATCACCGTCACCCCCTGATCCTCACGGACCCGGGCAGCATCACTGGGCACGCAGCAGCGAGCACCGCGAGTGGGGTCCTTCGGGACCCCACGTTGCGTTTCGGCGCAACGACTAACGTCACCGGCCAGGGTCACGCGACCGTGACGGGAGAGGGCGGGACGCGACACCGATGGAGCTCGAACTTCGAGGCATCACGAAGCGCTTTCCGGGCGTGGTCGCCAACGACGACGTCAACCTGACGATCCGCGGTGGCGAGGTGCTCGCCCTGCTCGGCGAGAACGGCGCCGGCAAGAGCACGTTGATGAACGTCCTGTACGGGCTGTATCACGCCGACGAGGGCGAGATCCTGATCGACGGCGTTGCCCGACGGTTCGCCTCGCCGCGCGACGCGATCGCGGCCGGGGTCGGGATGGTGCACCAGCACTTCATGCTCGTCCCGGTGTTCACCGTCGCCGAGAACGTCGTGATGGGCGTCGAGCCGACCCGCTTCGGCGCACTGAACATCCGTGAGGCGCGTCGCGAGGTGCGTGCGATCTCCAAGGAGTACCACCTCGACGTCGATCCGGACGCGATCACCGAGACGCTCCCGGTCGGGCTGCAGCAGCGCATCGAGATCATCAAGGTGCTGTTCCGCAACGCCGAGATCGTCATCTTCGACGAGCCCACCGCGGTCCTCACGCCACAGGAGATCGAGGCGTTCTTCCGGATCGTCGAGTCGCTGCGCGTCGCCGGCAAGGGCATCGTGTTCATCACCCACAAGCTGCGCGAGGCGCTGCGCATCGCCGACCGCATCGTCGTGCTGCGCCGCGGCAGGACCGTCGGCGAGGTGCTGCCCGCCGACGTCGACGACCGCCGCCTCGCCGAGATGATGGTCGGTCGTCCGGTGGAGCTCGTCGTCAAGAAGGCGGAGGCCCACCCGGGCGACCCCGCCCTGACCGTGACGGACCTCACCGTCGCCGACGCTGACGGCCGGTTGCTGGTCGATCACGTCACGTTCGAGGTCCGCGCCGGAGAGATCGTCGGTGTCGCCGGGGTGCAGGGCAATGGCCAGACCGAGCTCGTCGAGGCGCTCGTCGGCCTGCGTCGGGTCGAGTCGGGCGAGATCGCCCTCGCCGGCCGCAACATCACCCACCACTCGCCGCGTCTGCGTCACGAGGAAGGCATCGCCCACATCCCCGAGGACCGTCAGCGCGACGGGCTCGTCAAGGACTTCACCGTGTTCGAGAACATCGCCCTCACGGGGTACTACGACGAGCCGTTCAGCAGCGGCCCGGTCATGCACTGGGGCACCGCGGAGCGCGAGGCGACACGGCTGGTCGAGGAGTTCGACATCCGCACGCCGTCGATCGGCACGGCCACGGGCACGCTGTCGGGCGGCAACCAGCAGAAGGTGATCGTGGCGCGTGAGATCAGTCGCGACGTCAAGCTGGCGATCGCCAGCCAGCCCACCCGCGGTGTCGACGTCGGCTCGATCGAGTACATCCACGACCGGATCGTCGGCCTGCGCGACCGCGGGGTCGGCGTCCTCGTCGTCAGCACCGAGCTGGACGAGGTGATGGCGCTCGCCGATCGCGTGCTCGTGATGTACGGCGGCCGGATCGTCGCGGACCTGGACAGGGCCACGACGAACGTCAACGAGATCGGTCTGTACATGGCCGGCGCGACATCCGCCGCGACGAGGGAGCACGCACCATGACCGTTCACATCCGGGGGTTGCTCCCCCGCACCTCGTCGTCCGACTCGCTGGTGCACTCTCGGCCGACCGATCGAGGGCTTCGCGGATGACCGACGCCGGGACACCCGAACCGGCCACCGGCACCGCCAGGGCTCGCCCGCTGCAACGCCTGGAGCACATCGACGCGAAGAACACGGTCCTCGTGCCGGTCCTCGCGGTGGTCAGCGCGCTCGTGGTCGGCGCGATCATCGTCGCCGCGACCGACATCGACCGGCTCCAGCACGGCGCGTTCGGCGGGATCGCGACGAACATCCTCGACGCCTACAAGGCGCTGTTCGTCGGCGCGTTCGGCAGCTGGACCGGGATCAGCGAGACGTTGGTGTTCGCGACGCCACTCCTCCTCACGGGGCTCGCCGTCGCGCTGAGCTTCCGCTCCGGCCTGTTCAACATCGGCGCGACTGGGCAGATGCTGATGGGCGGGATGGCCGCAGTGTGGATCGGGTTCACGATGAACGGCCCCGGCATCGTGCAGATCCCGCTGGCGATGCTCGCAGGCATCGCCGGCGGGATGGTGTGGGGCGGGATGATCGGCGTCCTCAAGGCGCGGACCGGCGCCCACGAGGTGATCACGACGATCATGACGAACTACATCGCGCTGGCGCTGGTGACGTGGATGCTGAAGACGACGGCGTTCAAGCAACCCGGACCGAGCGGCAACCCGATCTCCAAGGCGATCGCCAACGAGGCCCACCTGCCGAAGCTGCTCGACTTCGTGCGCCCCGGCCTGCGCGCCAACATCGGGTTCCTCGTCGCGCTCGCCGCGGCGGTCGGGGTGTGGTGGCTGTTCCGCAAGTCGAAGCTCGGCTTCGAACTGCGCACGGTCGGCGCCAACCCCGACGCGGCGCGCTACGCCGGGATGCGCATCGGCACGCTCACCGTCGTGGCGATGGCGTTGTCGGGCGGTCTCGCCGGGCTCGCCGGCGCGGTGAACATCCTCGGCACCAACCGGCAGATGACGACGTCGTTCGCCGGCGACATCGGCTTCGACGCGATCGCAGTCGCGCTGCTCGGCCGCAACACCTCGGTCGGCACGGTGCTCGCCGCGCTGCTGTTCGGTGCGCTGGAAGCGGGCAAGACGCGGATGCAGCTCGACGCAGACGTGCCGCTCGACCTCGTGCTCGTGGTGCGCGCGCTGATCGTGCTGTTCATCGCGGCGCCGCTGTTGACGCGGATGATCTGGCGGATCAAGGCGGAAGGCGGTGGGCTCGGCCTGAGCTTCCGTGGGTGGGGCTCGTGATCGAGACGCCGCTGGCCCACCTCGGTGACACCTCGGCCGCCGGGCCGCGCACGTTCGCCGAGCGGCGCCGCGCCCGCAACATGGGCATCACCTACCTCGTCCTCGCAGTGATCACCGCGGTGTTCCTGACCGGCCACGACGGCACGGCGATGTTCAAGCTCGACGACGGCCGTTCGTTCAGCCTGCCCGCGCAGACCACCGCGTGGGTGGCAGTGGCGATGTTCTCCGTGCTCGCCGGCGGCGCGCTCTGGCGCGGGTACGGCAAGCTCACCAACGCCGTGCTCGCGCTCGTCACCGTGACGCTGCTGATGACGTTCCTCTCCTGGTCGGCAGCGGGCACCAGCTTCTCGTTGATCGGCGTACTCGTGTCCACGGTCGGCTACCCAACGCCGATCGTGATCGGGGCGATGTCGGGGATCATCTGCGAACGGTCCGGCATCGTCAACATCGCGATCGAGGGCCTGCTGCTCAACGGTGCGTTCATGGCGGTGTTCATCGGCTCGGTGACCACGTTCTGGATCGGCGTGCTGGCGGCGATGGTCACGAGCGCGCTGCTCGCGTGGCTGCTCGCCTGGCTCGCCATCCGGTTCAAGGTCGATCAGGTCATCGTCGGCTTCTTCATCAACTTCTTCGTGCTCGGACTGACCAACTTCCTCTCCAAGCGACTGTTCGTCGAGCACCAGAACTGGAACTACGTCGGCACCCTGCGGCCGCTGAAGATCTGGGGCCTGCACAGCATCCCGGTGATCGGCCCGATCCTGTTCGAGCAGACGGTGTACGTGTACGTCGCCTGGCTGCTCGTGTTCGGTCTGACGTGGCTGCTGTTCCGCACCCGCTGGGGCCTGCGCACGCGCAGCGTCGGCGAACACCCTCGCGCCGCCGACACGCTCGGCATCAACGTCGTCCGGCTGCGGTACCGCAACGTGATCATCGCCGGCGCGATCGCCGGCTTCGGTGGTTCGTGGTTCGCGTCCAACGTCGGACAGTTCAACCAGAACATGACCGGTGGGCGCGGCTTCATCGCCCTCGCCGTGGTGATCGTCGGACGGTGGAAGCCGATCGGCGCGCTGTGCGCCGCGCTCGTGTTCGGCCTGTTCGACTCACTCGGCAACAAGCTGGCAACGCTGCACACCGGCATCCCGAGCGAGTTCATCTCGATGCTCCCGTACCTCGCGACCGTGGTCGTCGTCTGCGGCTTCGTCGGCCGCTCCCGCGGCCCGAAAGCGGCCGGCCAGCCCTACGACAGCCAGTAGCCGTTGTGAGGCGCGCCACCGGCCGCGGCCAGGCGGCGTGGGCGAGACAACGTGGGCGCGGGGTGCGCCACATCCGGCACCACACGCGCCCACCCTCCACACGCCAGACAACGTGGGCGCGCGATGCGCCACATCCGGCACCACACGCGCCCACCCTCCACACGCCGGGCGCGCGGCGGTCAGGTGGGGGAGATGGGGGGCGGGTCGGTGAGGCGGTGGAGGAAGCGGAGCGCGGCGGCGGAGGATTCGGCGCGCCACAGCATCACGACGTCGACGGGCGCGGCGGAGTCCGCCGCGGCGGCGGCCTCACGCGCGAGCGCGTCCGCGAGGTGCTCGATGATCACGCGCTGCTTGGCGAGCATCGGC
>JAODBQ010000435.1 GCA_025464045.1 Ilumatobacteraceae bacterium | reverse complement strand
AGACGGTGGCTGGCGACCTCGGCGTCGGCAGGGTCCTCACGCAGGGTACGCAGGAACAATGTCGACATCCGGAGGACGGGGGGCACGTCGGCGAACACTATCGGCCGCCCCGATATACTCGACCGGTCCTTTGAAGTTCAACGAACTGAAGGCGTGGGCTCCGCAAAGAGTCCACGCCTTCTTCAATGAAGGGCTCAGCGTAGGACAGACGAGCAGGAGGTGAACCGCAGATGAGCGACAGCACCACGTTGGCGCGCGTCTCGCGTCTGGTCGCGCCGATCCTCGCCGACCTGCACCTCGACCTCTACGACCTCGAGTTCCGCGGTGGCACGCTGCGGGTCACCATCGACACGCCGTCCGGCAGCGAGAGTGGCGTCAACCTCGAGAACATCGCGCTCGTCACCCGGTTGCTCTCGCGAGAGCTCGACCACGAGGACCCGGTCCCCGGGCACTACACGCTGGAGGTCACCAGTCCCGGCCTCGAACGCCAGTTGCGCACGCCTGGACACTTCCAACGCGAGATCGGCAAGACCGTCGCGCTGCGCCTGCGCGACATCGGTGAGGGCGGCGAGCGCCGCATCCAGGGCACCCTCGTGGCGGCCTCCGAGTCCGACGCCACCGTGGCGCTCGACGACGGCACCGAGCGCACCCTGTCCTATGCACACATCGACCGGGCGCGGACGGTCTTCACCTGGGGCCCGTCCCCCAAGCCCGGCAAGTCGCCGACCAAGCGACCGTCGACACCATCGAGCAAGGAGCTTTCGTGAGCAGTCTCGACATGTCCGAAGCCATTCGGATGCTGGCCAACGAGAAGAACATCAGCGTCGACACCCTGTTGCACGTGATGGTCGATGCGCTGGCCACCGCGTACAAGCGGCGTCCGGGCGCAGCTGACGAGGTCGTCGTGGAGGTCAACCCCGACACCATGGAGTTCACCTTCATGGCCTACGACCTGGACGAGGACGGCAACTGGATCAACGAGCGCGACGACACGCCGCGCCGGGAGGAGATGGGCCGCATCGCCGCCCAGACCTTCCGCCAGGTGATGAGCCAGCGCATCCGCGAGGCCGAGCGCGACCGCAAGTTCGAGGAGTACGCCAACCGCGAGGGCGACATCGTCACCGGCATCATCCAGCAGACCGACCAGCGCTACACCCTGCTCGACCTCGGTCGGGTCGAGAGCCTGCTGCCCCAGGCCGAGCAGGTGCCGTTCGAGCGCCCGACCCCGGGTGATCGGGTCAAGGCGTACATCGTCGAGGTCCGCAAGACGGCCAAGGGTCCCCAGATCGTCGTGTCGCGCACCCACCCGGGCCTGATCAAGCGGCTGTTCGAGCTCGAGGTCCCGGAGATCGCCGACGGGATCGTCGAGATCAAGGCCTGCGCTCGCGAACCAGGTCACCGCACGAAGATCGCGGTGTGGAGCAACGACCACAACGTCGATCCGGTCGGTGCCTGCGTCGGCGCGCGTGGCGGTCGCGTCCGCATGGTCGTCAACGAGCTGCGCGGCGAGAAGATCGACATCGTCCCGTTCAGCGAGGACCTGGCCGACTTCGTCGCCAAGGCGCTCTCGCCGGCGAGGGTCAAGGAGGTCATCATCTCCGACGACATGACCCAGGCCGATGTGATCGTGCCCGACCAGCAGCTCAGCCTGGCGATCGGCAAGGAGGGCCAGAACGCCCGCCTCGCCGCCCGCCTCACCGGGGTGCGGATCGACATCCGTGGCGAGACGCAGCCAATCGACACCGGCGGCGACGACCTCGACGAGGACGTCGTCTATGCCGAGGGCGAGTGGATCCAGAACACCGAGTCCGGCGCGATGGAGTGGCACGCCGCCGACGGGTCGGTCGTCACCCAGGACGAGTGGAACGAGCAGGCGGCGGCGGAGCCGTCGGACGCGGTCGACGCTGCCCCGGCAGTCGAGCCGGCCGCGAGCGACGCACCTGCGCAGGACCCGGCTGCGGTGCCCGAGGCAGACCCGGTTCACGCTCCGGCAGCCGTTGAAGGCGGTGGTGGCGACGCCTGACCCGATCGATCACCGCGATCACGAGCATCACGATCACGATCACGACCAGTTGCGGCAGGTGCCGCAGCGCACCTGCCTCGGCTGTCGCCGCGTCCTGCCCCAGCACTCTTTGGTGCGGTGCGCGATCGGTCCCGACGGCGCTCGCGTCAGTCGAACTGCAGCAGGTCGCGGAGCGTGGCTGTGCTCCCTGGAGTGCTTCGATCTCGCCGCCAAGCGGCGTGGTTTCGAGCGGGCGTGGAAGCGATCGGTCGATGCCGACGCGCTCGCCACGTTGCGGATCGCCTTCGAAGGCGTTATCACCAACATGACAGAATTGCTGGTCGTCGGTTCCCGCCCCGACCGACCTGCGCTGATGAAAGGCTGACCAGGCTTTGCCGAAGAACATGCGCGTGCACGAGCTCGCTAAAGAGCTCGGGATGACGAACGCCGAGATGATGGCGCTGTGCGAGGCGATGGGTGTTGGCGTGAAGAGCCACTCATCCACGCTGATCGAGGCACAGGCCGATCGGCTGCGTCGTCGCGCCGAGCGTGATGGCCTCACCCGGCCTGAACAGCCGGAAGAGGCCAAGCCCGCCAAGAAGGGCTCGAAGAAGGCGGCTGCCGCCGTCACCGAGCCGGCGGCCACGCCAGCCCCCACTCCACCGGCACCTCAGCCGGCCACCGTCGAACCCGCTGCTGCCGTCTCGTCGGCCGCCGCGCCGGCGCACAGTGCGCCGATCAGCTCGACAGGTCCGACCGGCTCGCCGGGCTCGCCCGGCTCGAGTGCTCCGCCTGGGGCGTCTTCGTCGGCGTCGCCGTCGGCACCCGTGACGTCGGCCCCGGCGGCATCGCCGGCAGGTCCTGCTGCTGCGGCCGCCGCG
>JAODBQ010000395.1 GCA_025464045.1 Ilumatobacteraceae bacterium | reverse complement strand
GGACGACCAGCACCGCCAGCAGCAGACGCTGCTTGGCGCTCGTCGGCTGCACGGCCACCCCGTCGCGCAGCACTTCGAGCGACCCCAGGATACGGAAGTGGATCCCCACGAGCCGGCCTCCAGTGCGACCAGAGCGATGCTAGAGCGATCCTAGAGCGTCAAGTGGACCATGGGCCTCGAACCCAGGAGGCAGGGACCCATGAACGCTCGCAGGAACGTCAGCACCCCACCTCTCCGAACAACGACGCGGAGCACCGCCGTCACTGCAGCACCCGCTCGCCAGGTTCGGCGACCCTCGCCCCGAGTTGGGCCCACGAGGAGATCAGCGACGCCGAAGCCGCCAACCCGAAAGGACAATCAAATGACTGACATGACCAGCCCCACGGACACCACCTCCGTCATCCCCACCGACGCCGTCGTTCTGCACGAAGCCAGGATTCCCCACCGGCGGCGCCGATCGCTGCCGACCACGAGCTTGCGAGTTGCAGCGGCCGCCGCCGCGATGATCCCGCTCGCCATCGTCGTTCCGCCCGTCGAAGCGAATCGCGCACCACCGGTGACGAATTGCCTGCCACTCGCCTGTGCTGCCGACTACATCGGCGTGTCAACGGAGCTGCTCGCGACCATCGCTCTGCTCCGCACGCCGGATCACGTGCTGTTGGGCTGGACGACGGTGATCACGATCCTCGACGCCGCAGAACAGAGCCATCTCGCCTCCGCCGCGAACACGTCCACCCCGGCCCTTCCCGCCGAAGGGGCTCGACACGACCAGATCCGCGACGACCTCTACCGAGCAGCGGTCGGCACACTCCTTCCAACGATGGCAACACCATGAGAAGGTGATGGATAGAGGCTCGCTGGAGCCACGACGGTTGCTGGTCTGCTGATCCCGGGCGCGCTCGACCTCGCCGACGCTTGACATCTGCCATATGTTCGTCTTGACTTACGTAAGTGGCAGCGAACGTCTCGTTCAAACCGGATGCCTTGGTCGACGCTCTGGGTGATCCGTCGCGCCGGGCGATTCTCGCGATGCTGTGCGAGCGGCCGTCGTCGGTGACGACCCTGGCGTCCGCGTTGCCGGTGAGCCGTCCGGCCGTGTCGCAGCACCTGCGGGTCCTGAAGGACGTGGGCCTCGTGCAGGACCGCGCCGAGGGCACGCGCCGCATCTACACGGTCCAGCCGGATGCGCTCGCCGCGATCCGCACCTACTTCGACGACTTCTGGCAGCGTTCGCTGATGGCGTTCCGGCTCGCCGCGGAGGCACCACCCGACAACACCAAAGCGGAGCAGCCATGAGCCCCACCACGACCACGACCTCCACCAGCGTCGAAGCCACCGTCGACGCGCCGATCGAGCGCGCGTTCGAGGTGTTCACGATCGGGATCGGCAGTTGGTGGGACGCGGATAAACACATCCTGCGCGCCCCGCTGGCGCGCATGGAGTTCCAGCCGTGGGTCGGTGGCCGCATCATCGACCACGGCACGGATGACAGCACGTGTGCATGGTCGCGAATCCTGAAGTACGAACCGCCGGTGTGTGTCGTGTTCTCGTGGGACATCACCACGACGTGGCAGGTCGAGACGGACCCGAACAAGGCGAGCGAGGTCGAGATCACGTTCGAGGCGGTCGCTGCCGACCGGACCCGTGTCGTGCTGACGCATCGGCATCTCGACCGGCACGGACCGGGTTGGGAGGGCATGCGCGACGCCGTGTCGTCGGGGTGGAGCTTGGACGGGCTGGCGACGATCCTGGCCGCTTCGGATGACCTGCCGTGGATCGGCGACGAGCAGATGCGGGGCCGGCTCGCCGGGTCGGCGGCGTACACGATGGTCGTGCTGTGGCCGACGGATCTGCTCCTTCGCCCGCAGGTGGATCCGATCATCTGGGCCCACGGGCGGCGGAACATGGCGCTGATGGCGAGCGGCGCCGCGCCCGTCATTACGCCCGTCACCCAGCCCGGCGGACCCTCCGGCTTTGCCATCTTCCGGACCGACCCCGACGCGACCCGCACGATCATGGACGGCGACCCCGGCGTCGTCTCCGGGATCTTCACGTACGAGATCCATCCGGTGCGCGGATTCCCCGGCTCGGCGCTTCCCTGAGCCGCACCACCCCTGCCGACCCCGACCCTCGAAGGACGACCGGCGTGGACGTACTCGACCAGCTTCGGCAGACGTTCGCCATGGCGGCGAACATCGTCGACGGGATCGCACCCGCCCAGCTCGACCTACCGACACCGTGCCGGGAGTGGAACGTCGGCCGGCTGCTCGGCCACACGATGGGCGTGCGGCCATCTGCTTCGCGAGCGTGGTCTTGCCTGCCCCGGGCAAACCGCAGGTCAGGATCAGTCGAGCCTCGCTCATACCGGTCCCACACTCACGCGCTGCGCGTCACCGGCGCACGCGCATCGGCCGACGGAGGGGCGAGGGCGAGCGACGCGACGTACCGGGGGCTCGAGACCGTGGTGAGTCGCGCGGCGGGCTCGATGGGCGCGCGCCCGCGGCGAGATGCTGGAATGTCGACGGCTCTGAAGGGAGGCCCGTGACCACGACCGAACCCGAACACGAGACCCTCATCACACCCGAGATGTTGGAGCGGAAGGGGGTCTGGGGCTCGGCCCGCGTCTCTCCACCGGTGAGCGAATCCGACATCCGCAAGTGGGCCATCGCCGTGTACTGGCCGGAGACGCCACCTCGGATCTACTGGGACGTCGATTACGCCGCGACCACGAGGTGGGGCACGATCATCGCCCCGGCCGACTTCAATCCCTTCGCCTGGCCCATCGTCGAGGCTCGGGTAGAGCAGGCCGAACGGCAGCGGGCCGACGCGGATGTGGACAAGCCGCGCGCCAACAAGGGTCGCCGAGGGATGAACGGCGGCCAGGTCGACACCTACGGCGTGGCGATGCGCCCCGGCGATGTGATCACGTCCCGCAGCCGCCTGCGGGACTGGGACGAGCGCGAGACTCGACTGGGCCTCACACTGTTCAGTTTCAGTGAGACCGAATGGCGCAACCACAACGACGCGCTGGTGAAGGTCCGGGTCGCCACCGCGATCCGCTATTGAGTCGACGACGAGGATGGGACCGGCATGGCGTACAACGTGTACTTCGAGGACGTGACCGTCGGCGACGAGTTGCCGGCGTGGTCGCGCAAAACCGACTTCATGAACTGGAACCGCTATGCGGCGGTCAACGACGAATTCGTGTACATCCACATGGACGACGAGGCCGGCCGGGCCGCGCTCAACGAGCAAGGCGCGTTCGGGATGGGGAATCTGCGCTACGCGTACATCGTCAACGCCCTGCAGGACTGGATCGGTGACGAAGCCACGATCCGCGAGATCGGCTGCCAGTTCCGGGCCATCAACCAGAAGAACGACGTGCTGACCGTCGTTGGCAAGGTGACCGACAAGAAGACCGACAACGGCGAGCACTGCGTGTTCCTCGACATCGACGTGGTCAACCACAATGGCGAGCCGACCTGCCCCGGCAAAGCGGTCGTGGTGGTCCCGAGCCGGGGCTGAGCCCCCGCTCACACCGAGGACGGAAGCTCGTCCCACGGTTAGGACCGGCGGCGCAGCATGCCTAGCTTCGGGTCGTGAGGCGCTGCGTCACGATCGAGGTTGGTGCGCCGCGCTCGGCACTCGAACCATCTACACGTCCGCCACCTGCGACGCCTCACCGATCGCGAACGACCGGCGATGAACACCAACCCAAACCCGATCGCCGATCGACTCGACGTCACCACCGTCGAAACCCGGCGTCGCACAGACCGTTCAATCGTCGGCTCCGCCGACGACCCGCTTCCAGAACAGATTGCGGCCGACAATACCGTGCAGTTCGAAGCCGGTGCGTCGAGCCACGCCGAGTGAGCGCTCGTTGTCGGCATCAATGAGCAGCGTCGCCACGCGCCACGTCGTGTCCTCGGCGAGATGACGCATCAGCAATCCAACGGCCGTCGACGCGTAACCGTGACCGCGATGCTCAGGGAACACGTTGTAGCCGACATTGACTTCCTCGACGCCGAGCCAGGCCCGGTCGTGGTCGTAGTCGATCCATCCGACTATCTGCTCGTTGACCACGATGCAGGCCACAGGGAGCGGCTCAGCGTCACCTTCGCCGAGGAACCGCCTTGAAAGCTCGTCCCGGCCTGCAACCACGATCGACACGTCGTCCGGCGTCGGAGGCCTGATTGACACCCCGTCATCAGTCAGGTCACGTCGAAGCACGCCACAAGTCTGTACCCGCGGGACACATGACTGCCTGCACCTTCGGTGACCGCAGCCTGTGCGGTCAGGTGTCCCACAACTTGCTTACGGTCCCAGGTGGAGAGTGCCCACTAACGCCGCCAGTGCGGCAGTGTTCCAAGGTGTTCGAGAACGACGCCTGATATCGCGCAGCCGAGATGCCCGCTACTGCCGGTCTCCGGAAATGAGGGCATCCC
>JAODBQ010000375.1 GCA_025464045.1 Ilumatobacteraceae bacterium | reverse complement strand
TCACCGAGGAGTTCACGAGCGACATCTCCACGGTCTTCCGCGTCCAGCACGGGCCGACGCACGTCGACGATCCGGAGGAGTACCGGCGGATGTCGCCGATCCGCTGGGTGCGCGACATCCAGACGCCCGTCCTGATCATCCACAGCGAGGACGACCTGCGGTGCCCGATCAGCCAGGCCGAGGAGCTGTTCGTGGCGATGCGCCTGCTCGGCAAGGACGTGACGTTCTACCGGTTCCCCGGTGAGAGCCACGAGCTGTCGCGCAGCGGCTCACCGATCCACCGGCGTCAGCGCGCCGAGATCATCCTCGACTTCTTCGCCGACAAGCTGCGTTGAACGGTCGGGGACTGGCGTCCGCTCGCCAGCGCTCGCTCTCGCCGCTCCCCTCTGGGCTCTCGGCTCGCGCTCAGGTCTGAAGGATCGGTCCGGCTGTGAACCGCCCCGACCTCGTATCAGTCCCCGACCAACCAGTCGTCGATCAGTTTGCGGGCGATCGAGATCTTCGGGGGGATGTTCGGCATCGAGTCCCGCGTGTACCACTGGGCGTCGAGGATCTCGGTCGGGTCGCAGACGATGTCGCCGGAGATCCAGTCCGCCCGGAAGCCGATCATCAGGCTGTGCGGGAACGGCCACGGCTGGCTGCTCTGGTAGCGGACGTTGCCGACGAGGACGCCGACCTCCTCCATCACCTCGCGCACGACGGCGCCCTCCATCGTCTCACCGGGCTCGATGAAGCCGGCGAGGCACGAGTACATCGGCCCGCGGAACTGGATGCCGCGTGCGAGCAGCGCCTCCTGCCCGGGCCCGGGCTCGCCGCGGGTGACGAGCGTGATCATCGCCGGGGCGAGGCGGGGGAAGGCCATCAGCCCACAGCTCGGGCACTTCATCGCCCGCTCGTGGTCCTGTGCGACGGTGGGCGTCGCGCAACGACCGCAGTACTTGTGGGTCCGCGCCCACTCGGCGATCTGCACGGCGCGCCCGGCGGCGATCCACTCCGGCTCGCTGACGCGGCCGAACATCGAGAACAGGTCGAGCGCGGCGCCATCGGACGGATCCTCGTCCGAGGCCACGTCCACAGCCCACACCCCGGCACCGTCGAGCACACCGATGAAGTGGGCGGCGGACGGGCCGACCTCGTTTCGGTCGGCGACGAACACCGACGCCCCGATGACGTGGAAGTAGCGGTGCTCGGTCAGTTCGTCGGACGGCACGACTCCCGGAGTGAAACTCGGCATGGCGGCCACCGTAGGCTCGGATCATGAGCAACGTCGTCATCGTCGACGCCGTCCGCACCCCTGTTGGGCGTCGCGGCGGCGGTCTGTCCAGCATGCACCCGGCCGAGCTGCTCGGCATCGTCCAGAAGGCGCTGATCGAGCGCACGGGCATCGATCCCACCGAGGTCGGCCAGGTGGTCGGCGGCTGCGTCAGCCAGGTCGGCGAGCAGAGCTTCAACATCACCCGCACCGCCTGGCTCGCCGCCGGTCTGCCGCTCACCACGGCGGCCACCACCATCGACACCCAGTGCGGCAGCAGCCAGCAGGCGACCAACCTCGCCGCCTCGCTCGTCGGCTCCGGCGTGGTCGACGTCGCCATCGCCAGCGGCGTCGAGATCATGAGCCGCATCCCGATCGGGATCAACTCCTCGAAGAAGCTCGGCCTCGGCGTGCCGATCCCGAAGACGTACTTCGGCCGCTACGAGATGACGTCGCAGTTCGAGGGTGCCGAGCGCATCGCCGACAAGTGGGGCATCACCCGCGAAGACACCGACCAGTTCGGTCTGCGCAGCCAGCAGCTCGCCGCGCAGGCGTGGGCGCAGGGCCGCTTCGACGGCCAGTGGGTCGAGGTCGAGGCACCCGACAACGACGAGGAGGGCAATCCGACCGGCACCACCCACAAGGTCGTGCGCGACGAGGGCATCCGCGAGAGCTCGATCGAGAAGCTGCGCACGCTGAAGCCCGTGGCCCGCGAGAACGGGGTGCACACCGCCGGCAACTCGAGCCAGATCAGCGACGGTGCGTCCGCCGTGCTGCTGATGACCGAGGAGAAGGCGGCGGCGCTCGGCCTCACGCCTCGCGCCCGCGTCGTCGACACCTGCCTCGTCGGCGTCGACCCGGTGCTGATGCTCACCGGCCCGATCGATGCCACCGAGCGACTCCTGCAGCGCACCGGCTTGGGCATCGACGACATCGACGTGTTCGAGATCAACGAGGCGTTCGCGTCCGTCGTGCTCGCGTGGCAGAAGGAAGTGGGCGCGGATCCCGCGAAGGTCAACCCGAACGGCGGGGCGATCGCGCTCGGCCACCCGCTCGGCGCCACCGGCGGGTTCCTGATGACGAAGGCGCTGTACGAGCTCGAGCGCACCGGTGGCAGGTACGGCCTCGTCAGCATGTGCTGCGGCGGCGGTCTCGGCACCGGCACGATCATCGAGCGGCTGTAACTCACGACCGGCGGCGGTAGAACCTCCGGGTGCCCCGCCGCCGGACCGTCAGCCTGCTGATCGCCTCGGTCGCGCTCCTCGCCGGCTGCGGTGGCGACACCGCTTCGACGGCGTCGACGACCACGGTCGCGCCGCCGGCGAGCACGTACGTCCCGAACGCCACCATCGTGCGCGTCGTCGACGGCGACACGGTGGACGCCACGGTGTCCGGCACCGACGAACGGGTGCGGTTGATCGGCATCGACACGCCGGAGACGAAGAAGCCGAACACCCCGGTCCAGTGCTACGGACCGGAGGCGAGCGCGTACACCGAGTCGCTGCTGCCGCCCGGCACGGCCGTGTACCTCGAGCGCGACCTCGTCGGGCGCGACGACTACGGCCGGTTGCTCGCCTACGTCTTCCGTACGAGCGACGGATTGTTCGTGAACGCCGACATCATCGACCACGGCTTCGCCCGCGTGCTGGAGATCAAGCCGAACCTCGCCTACCACGTCACCTTCGAACAGGGTGCCGAGCAGGCCGAGGCGATGAACCTCGGTCTGTGGGCCCACTGTGGCGGATAGCGTGCGGAGCTGATGACCGAGCAGTGGGCCCGCACGCCGTCGTTGGTCGAACGACTCGGCCACCCTGTCGGCAGCAAGCTGGTGATCATCTCCTGCGACGATCTCGGCTCGTGCCACGCAGCCAACGAGGGTGTCTACGGCGCGCTGCGCGACGGTGTCGCCACCTGCGCGTCGCTGATGGTGCCCGCGCCCTGGTCGCGTCACGCCGCGTTCGAGTACCGGCCCACCGACGACATCGGCGTGCACCTCACGCTGAACTGCGAGTTCGACGCATACCGCTTCGGCCCGATCACCCACGCCCCGTCACTGCTGTCGGGAGACGGCGGCTTCCCGCGCGACGTCGACGACCTGTGGGAGCACGCCGATCCGGAGGAGGTGCTGCGCGAGTGCCGTGCGCAGATCGAGCGGGCCCTGGCGTGGGGCATCGACGTCACCCACCTCACCCCGCACCTCACCGCGATCACGCTGCGGCCCGAGTTCTTCGACGTCTACCTCGAGCTGGCGATCGAGTTCCGGTTGCCGGTGCGGCTGCCGTCGACGATCTCCGCCGACCAGGCCGGGTTCCCGTTCCGCAAGCTCGCCGACGAGGAGGGCGTCGTCTTCCCCGACCACTTCGATCACGACTGGCGCGCCGGCAGCCGCGAACGGGTCTACCACGAGGTCGCCGAGCTCGAGGCCGGCGTCACCGAGATCCACGTGCAACCGGTGATCGACACCCCCGAGGTGCGCGCCCTCAGCGATCACGCGGCGGGCTGGATCGACGACTACGAGCTCGTCACCGCCGACGATCGGCTGAACAAGCTGCTCGCCGCGAGCGGTGCGGTACGGATCGGCTACCGGCAGCTCAGGGACGCGATGCGAGCCGGCCGATGACAGCCGCTGCTGCGCCGCTGTGCAGCAGCTCGAGCAACGGCCCGGTGGGTCCGGTGCTCTTCAACTTCCCACGCATGTAGGCCACCGTCGGGTCCATGCCCGCGTCGGCGGCGGCGATCGTGATCACCAACGTGGCGTCGTCGGGGCCGTCGACGACCTCGTCCTTCTTGCCGAAGGCGACGCGGTACTGCACGGTGGGCGTCGACATCGCGATCAGGCCGTGGTGTGCGACGGCTGACGCAGCCCCGCGAACATGTCGGTCTCGAGCGTGCCCTCGGGCGGCCCGGGCACGGTGGACTTCGCCAGCATCCAATCCTCGTACGGGTAGACCTCGGCCATCTCCTCGTCCGTCAGGCCGAACCACCACGACGCCAGCGGATCGACCTGGGTGGCGTGCGCCTTCAGCGACTCCGTGCGCGCCCACAGGAACCCGCTGACGTCGAGCTTGGTGGTGATCTTGGCGTCCTGGTCGGGACGGTCCATCCACTTCTCGTCGTACGGCGACGTGCCGCGGAGGCGGATCAGCGCCTCGTGGCTGGCAACCATGCGGGCGCGCGACCAGATCGTGTAGTACAGCTTGTCCGGCTGGAACGGCTCGCCCAGCTCCGAGTACCACGTCGGGTCACCGGCGCGTTCGAACGCGAGCACCGAGATGTCGTGGACCTTGAGGTGATCCGGGTGCGGGTAGCCCTTCTGGTCGTCGCCGTAGGTGATGATCACCTGTGGGCGCTCGCGCCGGATGATCTCGACGAGCCGGCCGGTGGCCTCGTCGATCGGCGCCATGTGGAACGACTCGGCCCGCTGGTTCGGCTCGGTGTCGGGCATGCCCGAGTCCCGGTAACCGAGCATCACGACCTCGTCGAAGCCGATGATCTCGGCCGAGCGGGCGAGCTCCAGCGGGCGCAGCTCGGCGAGCCTGGTGCGCTCGTGCTCCGGGGCGACGCCGTCGAACGGGCCGCCCGGGGCGCGCAGCGCGGGGTTCTGCAGATCGCCCTCTTCACCACCGGTGCAGCACACCAGGACCGTGCGCACGCCCTCGGCGTGGTACATCGCCAAGGTCGGCGCGCCTTTCGAGGCTTCGTCGTCGGGATGGGCGTGAACGGTCAGCATGCACAGGTGCTGTTCAGTCATCGACTGAACGCTATCGAGGGGATCATCGACGTAGGCTCGCCCGTCGTGCGACGGATCGTCGGTTTGACCACCACCTGCGTGTGCTTGATGGTCGTCGCTGCCGGGTGCAACCACGACGGCCGCTACCTGCGTCCGGCGCAACCGGACCAGAACGCCACGATCAGCACCACGATCGTGCCCACCACCACGGTCGCCGGAGCGTTCCAGGGCGGGCTCGACCCTGCCGCCGGCGACGGCGAGTTCACCACGCCCACCGGCGACCTCGCCGTGGATGCCTCGGCCACGACCACCACGGCAGCGGTCGGTGCCGCGACGACGACGACCGCCGCGGGCGCGGCGGCCTCGACGCTCCCGCGTGGTTCGGCGGTGGCACCGTGGCGTGACGGCAGCGCGATCGACGCCCGGTACACGTGCGACGGCGAGAACATCAGCCCACCGATGTCGTGGACGAGGGCGCCGACCGGCACAGTCGAGATCGCACTGACGATGACCGACGAGCAGGCCCCGGGGTACGTCCACTGGGCCGTTGCCGGGATCGACCCCGCGATCACGAGCGTCCCGGAATCGACGGCCCTGGACGGGGCGATCGTGGCCACCAACAGCGCCGGTGCCGTCGGCTACACCGGCCCGTGCCCCCCGCAGGGCCAGACGCACACCTACGAGCTCACGGTGCACTTCCTCGGCGCGCAGACCGAGCTGGGCGATGGCGCTGCCGGAGCTGACATGCTGGTCGCCATCCAATCCAACACGATTGCCAGTGCCGTACTCACCGGTACGTACACCCGACGCTGAGAGGTACCCGGTCGAGCCACGCTCGCCACGACAGCATGGAACCGATCGACGACGAGCTCCCGACCCTGTCCATCGGCCTGTTCCGGGCGACACCGGACGGGCAGGTGCGCGCCGCGAACACCGCCTTCACGGCCCTGGTGGCCCCCGGCGCCGGCGACATCACCGGGCATGCGCCGTGGGCCAACGCCGAGCCGGCTGATCGCGCTGTCGCCGAGGCGGTGTGGCAGGAGGCTGCTGCTGCCGGCAGGACGGTGCACGTCGAGTTCCCGCTGTGGCAGCCGCACGGGCAGACGTCGTGGGTCCG
>JAODBQ010000297.1 GCA_025464045.1 Ilumatobacteraceae bacterium | reverse complement strand
AAGCTCGATCAGCTCACGGTCCAGATCGACCAGATCCACCAGCTCAGCACCGAGCAGCACAAGGAGACGGACGAGCGCCACACCGCCCTGCGCGCCGAGCTCGACCAGCTGCGTTCGGCGACGCCTGCGGACCTGGGGGCCCAGCTGGACGACCTCGCGCGGCGCGTCGGGGCCACCGATACGACGGCCGCGGAGACCGTCGCGCGCGTGGCCGCGCTGGACCAACGCCTCACGAGCGTGAGCACCGAGCTCGCCAACCAGCTCGACGAGCTGGGCCACGACATCGACGCGATGGTGGACCTCCCGAGCGCCCCGGCCGCACCGGAACGCGACGGGCTCACCGACGAGCAGCTGGAAGCCGTCAAGGCCGGCCAGGCGAAGCTGGCCAACGAGCAGGCCCGCTACGAGATCGCGTTCCGCCAGGACCTCGCCGCCCTCGCCGAGCAGATCCGCAAGTCGACGAGCCGGTAGCACCGCGCCCGAACCTCGGGCGCCCGCGCCACACGCCAGATCGCGAACGGCCCGTCAGCCAGTGCGCGGGTGACGTGGGGCACCGGCTCGTGGAGACGTTCCGAGGCAGTTCGGTGCCGCGTCGGAGCCGGCGCGCTACGACGCGGGCGCCGTGGTGGAGGCGATGGTGGTTGCCGAGCCGGGCGTCGTGGCCGAGGACAGCGGAGCCGAGCCGCTCCCAGGCGTGGAGCTCGCAGGTGTCGAGGTCGGTGACGATGTCGCCGTCGTGCCCGCAGGCGTCGATGAGGAGGGCGCCGTGGCGTTGACGATCATGTCGTGGGCCTGGGTGACGAGTGCACGCGCCGCGGTGACCTTGGCCTGGTACGTCCCGAGGTCGCCGGCCTTCAGCGCCGCGTCCGCCTCGGCGAACAGCTGATCCGCCTCGGCGAGCACTGCTTCGGGCGAATCGGCCGTGCTCGACGGCGTGGTCGTCGGCGAGCCGGGCTGGGTGGTGCCCGGCACCGTGCTCGACGGCGTCGAGCCGTTGTCGGGCGGGCTGGTGCCGGAGCCGGAGCCGGGCGGTTCGTTGCCGACGTCGACGCGATCGCCGAGGTCCTTGTTGAAGCCGGGGAACAGCTTGCCGATCGCCTCGCCGATGTCGACGCCGTACGCCGCCTGGCCGTTGTAGCTGGCGAGGACGAACTTCATCAGCGGCTGGGAGCCGGTGGCCGGCTCGGAGAACATCGGCCGGATCCACACCACGCCGCCGTCGATCGGCACCATCTGCAGGTCGCCGAGCACGACCTGCGAGCCGCGTTGGTCGATCAGCGTCACCTGTTCGGAGATCGATGGGTCCTGGGCCATCGTGTTGGCCACCTGCAGCGGTCCGTTGGGTAAGGGCTCCGCCACGGTGTACGCGGTGAGCGTGCCGTACGTCGCTGGATCACTGCTGGCCGTCATGTACGCCTGGAGCTCGCGTCGATCGTCGTTGGTGCTGAACTTGACGTACGGGCGGAACAGCTGGAACGACGCCGCGCTCTGGTTCGGTGCCTTGAACATCGAGTAGTACGGCACGAACCGCGCGGAGGCCGACTCGTCGGAGAAGGCCTGCTGCTGGTTGGCGGCCGCGTCGGTCGTCGGCGCGCCGACCGTGCTGGTGGCCTCGGCTTGGGCGGGCGGCGCCTGGGCGACGGACCACGCCCCGATGCGGTCGAAGAACTGGTCGGGCGCGAGCTGGTACTTCGAGTAGGCCGCCGTCTGGATCCGGAACAGCTCCTCGGGGTAGCGCAGGTGGTCGGTGAGCCCGGCGGGCATGTCGCTCATCGGCTGGAACAGGTTCGGGAACGCCGACTCCCACACCTTCAACACCGGGTCGATCGTGTCGACGGCGTAGAACGTCGTCGTGCCGTCGTAGGCATCGACGACCGCCTTGACGCTGTTGCGGACGTAGTTGAACGGCTTGCTCAGACCACTCGACGCGTCGAGCTGCGATCGGTCGCCGTTCTCGCCGTAGGGATAGAGGTCGGACGTGGTGTACCCGTCGACCACCCACAGGACCCGGCCGCCGAGCGCCACGGGATACGGGTCGCCGTCGAACTGGAGGAACGGGGCGAGGCTGCGCACGCGGTCCTGCACGCGCCGGGTGGCGATCAGCCGGGAGTTGTCGTTGACCGCGCTCGAGCCGATGAGGTTGTAGTCGAGGTAGTCGAGCGCGAACGCCAACCGCTTCACCGTCGAGTCCAGCTTGACCCCACCCGTGCCGGCGTACGGGCCCGGGTCGGCCTGGTTCGGGCAGGTCTCCTCGTTGACCTTCGAATCGACGATCGCGTAGCCGCCGACGTCTTCACTGAAGTACAGCTCGGGCCGATCGAGCACCGCGTCCTGGTACACCGGCCGACCGTTCGTGTCGGTCTGCCCCGCCGGCGCGAGGACGAGTCCGCAACCGTGGGTGGAGATGAGGTGCTGGCCCTGCCACGACTTGTTCGCGACGGCGCTCAGGTCGAGCTCGCGCGCACCGAGCACCACCTGCTGCTCGCGGCCGTCGATCACGTACCGGTCGATGTCGAGGTCCTTGATCGTCAGGCCGGCGCGCAGCCCCTCGTCGCTGCGGTAGCGACTGACCATCTCCGCGTCCGACTTCAGCAGGCGCACGTTCTGCAGCGACGAGCTGCCGTCCTCCACCTGCTGGGTGTCGATCGACCCGACGGTCGTGTCCACCTTCTGCACGTCGTCGATGCCGAGCGCGTGGCGGGTGGCGAGCACGTTGCGCTCGATGTACGGCGCTTCCCGCTCGCGCTGGTTCGGGTTGACGACGAGGGCCTGGATCGTCGCGGGGTAGATGATCCCGCCGACCAGCGCCATCACGGCCCACAGCGCCGAGGCGATGATCGGCACGCGCCACGAACCGGTCTTCAGCGTGCTCAGGAACAGGCCGGCGGTGAGCACCGCGACGAGACCGAGCAGCACGATGGCGGGGAGGTGCGCGTGCACCTCGGTGTACGTCGCGCCACGGACGATGCTGCCGGCTCGGTTCTCCGCCGTGAGCGAGTAGCGCTGCACCCAGTAGTCGCCGGCCTTGACCAGCGCGAGGGCTGCGAGCAGGACCGCCACGTGGGCCTTGGCGGCGTTGCGCACCTTCGGGCGCGGCGGCTGGACGATGATCCCGCCGTTGAGGACGTGGGTCGCGATCGTGAGCAGGGTGATGACGATCAGCGCGGCGAACAGCCAGTCCAGCAGGAACGTGATGAACGGCAGCTTGAACAGGTAGAAGCCGATGTCGTGGTGGAACTGCGCGTCGCTGATGCCGAACGCCTTGGAGTTGCGGAACATCAGCCACTCCTGCCAGCGGCCGATCGCCGGTGCCGCGAACAGCAGGCCGAGCACCACCGCGACGGCGATGCGGAACAACCGCAGCCGCTTGCCGAAGAACTCGTGGAACCGCTCGACCGCGGGGTGGGTGTTCGCCGAGAAGCTCACCGGTGAGAGGCGGTCGGAGATCAACAGGTTGAGGACCGCCATCGCGATGAACGCGCCGGCGAACAGCACGAACAGCAGGATCTTCGTGCGCAGGACGCCCCAGAACACGTCACCCCGGCCCAGCGAGGTGTGCCACAGGTAGTCGACGTAGAACCCGGCGAAGAAGCGCGCCGACAGGATCAGACCGACGATCAGGACGACCGCGGCGATCAGCAGGATGCGACCGCGATCACTCACCCGACGCTTGTGAGGAGTGGGTGCGGCGCCCCGGGGCGAATTCTCGGGCGGGTTCCGCACGCCGCGCAGGCTACCCGGCGACCGTGGCCAGCATGCAGCGGCAACCCTCGTGTGCGGGCGCACATGCCTGGCCTGTGGCGAACGGCTCGCCGGCACCGATGACGCCCGACAGCGTGTTGTCGTCGCAGTCGGCGCACACCGGGAAACGGGGGTCGTGCACCCAGTGCACGGGCGTCCCGGGATCGAGCGCGGCGAGGGCGCCGCGTCCGAACGCGATGCGCACCACCTCGTCGAGGTGCTCGTCGATCTGCTGGATCTTCCACTCGCGGTAGATGCCGCGCACCAGTCCCGACAGCTCACCGTTGTCGCCGGCAGCGTCGGTCACGGCGCGCGCGAGGCGGTGCCGCAGTGGAGCGACGATCCCGCTGACCAGCGCGTCGTTGGCGGGTGCGGTGGCCGACTTCCCCGAGCGCCGCATCAGCTCGGACCGGCTCTTGCCGCTGACGGACGAGGCGCCGGCAACCGATGCGTCGGCCAGTTCGGTGGCGATCGCGGCGATGTAGCGCTGGCCGTGCTCGACCTCCGTCGACAGCACCGTCTCGATCGAGGTGACCACCGTCGTGCGCCGCAACGAGTGCAGCACGTCGTTCTGCTCGTCGGCGAGGACGCGCTTCAGCTTGCGTGCGCAGGCGAGGATGATCGGCGTCAACGCCGCGTCGCGACGTCCGAACGGCGAATCGTCGACCTCGCCGGATGCTTCGGGGGCGGCCGGCGACGGATCGAACACCGACAGCGGTTCGGGCCGCGCCGCGGCGGCCACTGCGGGAGCGGGGGCAGGGGTGGACGTGCCCGCAGCCGCGGGCGGCGACGTCGGGACGATCCGTGCCCGCTCGGCAACAGATGCCGCGCGTGCCGCACGCAGTCGGGCGAACAGGTCATCGACGCCAGCCGCGTCGGTGTCCGTCGCCGTCTCGGTCGGCGTCTCGGTCGGCGCCGCAGCGGAGGCCTCGTTCGCGGATTCGTGAGCGGACTCGTCGGCAAGGGCGACATCAGCACCATCGGGCTCGGGGCCGTCGGCGGCGATCTCGACGTCGGCATCGATCACGACATCGACCCCGGCATCCGCACCGGCATCGGTCTCGGCGGCGGCGGTCTCGGTCGCCGTCTCGGCGTCGGCCGGCTCGGCGTCGACGTCGGACTCGGTCGTGGCATCGGGACCGTCCGGCGCAACCGCCGGCTCGAGCTCGACGTCGAGCTCGATCACCTCCACCACAGTCGCCGGTTCGGCGCCGACCGCGTCGGCA
>JAODBQ010000296.1 GCA_025464045.1 Ilumatobacteraceae bacterium | reverse complement strand
CGCACCGCCTTCACGTCGCCGCCGACGATGATCACCTTGCTGCAGTGCTGCATCCCGTGGCTGCCCCAGTACCACATGTAGAACGGGTGCACGCCGTGGTACGCGTAGCTCGTGCGGTAGAGGTGCTTGTACCACTCGTCCTCGGCGAACTTCTGCTCGTACTTGGCGCTCATCACGTGCGGGTCGGTCGTCTCGCTGAGCACCTGCTCGAAGAAGTCGATGTAGCTCGGGTGGTGGACGGGGTGGAACTCCCACGGCGTCGGATGGGTCATGATCACCACACCGCCCTCGCGTACGAGCGGCATGCCGCGGTACATGTTGAACAGGTATCCGAGGCCCATGCACATCACGAGCACCGGGTTCATGATCGAGTTGACGTTGTACGGGCAGATGAACGGGATGCCCATCGTCAGGACGTCGGTCTGTCCCTGGACCTCGACGAGCTGCTGGCGGTAGACGTTCTCCGTGGTGACCTTGTGGACGGCTTCGACCTCGCCGGCCTGCACGCTCGTCATCTGGTGCGGCGCCTCGATCCCCATGAAGATCTTGCGGGCGAGGCGCGGCGGGGTGCGCTTCAACGCCTTCGTCGTGCCGAGGTAGGTCGCCCGGTCCCGTGCGTTCCACTCCCACTCGCGCTTGGCCATGAAGTCGAACGAGCTCGGGAACGTGTCGGTGTTCATCGTCGTCTCGATCTGGAAGACCTTGACGCCGGAGTCGACGAGCACCTTGCCCATCCGCCAGTTGCTCTTGTGCAGCTCCGATCGGTGCTGGTCCATGAAGCTGTGGCTGTTCTCCATGGTGGTCGGGTTGTGGTGGTGGCGCAGGCTGCGGTAGCTCGACAGCCCGGTGGCCGTGCTCTTCCATCCGCCGTCCATCGCGACGAGGTTGATGTTGACGTAGACGAGCAGGTCGCTGTCGACCGCGCGCTTGTTCATCTCGACCTCCTCGCCGTGGGGCGTGGTGCCGAGGTAGGTGAGGTTGTCGGGGTCCTCGGCGTCGTGCTGGTAGAGCATCCCGCGCGGGGCGAACGCGTCGTAGACCCGGTCGCCGACGGCATGGCGCAGCTCGGCCTCGGTCATCCGCCGGTGGAGCGCGAGCGCGCAGATCAGGTGCACGTCGTCGACCCCGGCGTCGGCGGCCATGTCGAGCACGGCCTCGATCACCCGTTGGCGGATGTCGGGCTTCTTCATCTTCGGCAGCGGCAGGCTGATGTCGTCGAACGCGATCGTCAGCTTCATGTCCGGCTTGAGCAGCTCGGGCAGCGGATCCTGGTCGTAGGGGTGGAGCAGCGCATCGCGGATCGCGCCGTCGATGTCGTCGAGCGGGGTGATCGGCTCGGGCGCGTAGATCACGCGGCTGCGGCCGGCGGGGAGCTTCTCGAGGCTGACGTTCTCACCGCGCCAGAACAAGATGGGCGGCGTCGAGCGGTCCACCTCCAGCACGAATCCAGGACGGGGCATGGTCATGCGCTCCTTGTTGATGGTCGGGACCGACCGTCGTTCGCTTCGCTCACTTCGGTCCACCTTCGTGGCGCCGCATGTCGAACGCGATCTTGACGGCGTCGCGGGGTCCGGCGTTGGCGGCGTGGGCGATGGCGGTGTCGTAGTCGTCGAGCGGATAGGTGGCGCTCACGAGCCGGCCGAGTCCGAACCGCCGCACCAGGCCGATCGCCGTGTCGAAGTCCTCGCGACGATAGGCGTAGCAACCGGTGATGCGCACCTCGCGGTGCCACAGCCCGGTCAGGTCGACGGTGACCGTGGACGGCATCCCGACGAGCACGATCTCGCCGCCGGGGGCCACCACGGACAGCGCCTGCTCGAGCGAGCGGCTCGTGCCGACGCAGTCGAAGACCTGGTCCACCCCGCCGGTCAGCTGGTCGCCGGCGACGAGCGACGACGTCTGACTCCGGACGATGCGCGGCAGCTCGTCCGGTGAGCAGACGGCGGCGCCGAGCTCGGTGGCGAAGTGCTTCTGCACCGGGTACTTCGCGGCGATGATCGGCACGGACCCGCTGCCCGGTGCGTCGGTGGCGCCGATGCGGCCGATGATCGCCGCCAGCGTCAGCAGACCGACGGTGCCGGCACCGATGATCGCGATGCTGCCGCCGCGATGCTCGCGAGCCGCACGAGCCGCGCAGGCCGCCGGCTCGATCATCACCGCGTCCTCGTCGGTGAGGTCGTCGGGCACGTCGACGAGCTGCAGCGGATGGGCGACGAACCCCTCGCTCCAGCCGCCACCTGTGGCACAGCAGTACCCGGTCTGCAGGCCGGGCTTGATGTGGCCGAACGCCACCCGTTCGCAACGGTTGATGTCGCCGGCCGCGCACGCCGCGCACACCGGGTGCACGCCGCGGATCGCGCAGTGCAGCACCGGGATCAGCACGACGCGCCGTGGCGACGGTTCACCCGGGCCCGGCACGGTGTCGGCCACCACCTCGTGGCCGAGCGTGAACGGGAAGCTGACGATCGCATCGAAGTACGCCCCGGCCTGTCCGTGCACCGTGGCCAGGTCGCTGCCGCAGATCCCCGACAACCTCGGCCGCACGCGGATCCAGTCCGGACCTGGCAGCGCCGGTGGATCCTCGCGGACGAGCTCCAGCGGGCCGGCCTTCGCCGCGGTTGCCGGCGCGACGGCCGACAGCACTCGTGCCAGCCCGATGCGCCCGAGCTTCTTGTCGATCTGCAGTGCCTTCACCGTCGTGCTCCGCCGGTGAACGTCCGTCGTCGCTCGCGCTCGCCGAGCATCGGGCCGACCGGCAACAGCGGCCGCGGGCCGCCGGGCGCCTTGCTCCACTGCTCGACGAGCCATCCCCGCTTGCGGGCGAGTGCTGCGAGCCGGGTCTCCGGGTTGACGGCCACGGGGAAGCCGACCGCCTCGAGCAACGGCAGGTCGCTCGTCGAGTCGGCATAGGCCACGCACTCCTCGAGGCGGAACCCTTCCGCGGCGCAGTAGTCGGCGAGGATCTCGGCACGGGTCTCGCCCGTGGGGGGCACCTGCGAGAGCTCGCCGGTGTAGGTGCCGTCGGGGTTGACGGTCATCTTCGCGGCGACGATCTCGTCGAACAGTGGGGCCAAGCCGGCCACGGCGAAGTCGAGCGCACCGGTGATCAGCACCGTGCGGTGGCCGAGCGCCCGGTGCTCGCGGACGCGCCGGATCCCGGCTGGGAAGCTCTTGGTCAAGATCACGCGACTGAACAGCTCGGCCGCGTCCTCGTCGATCTGGTCGACGGGGGCGTTCTCGTAGCGGCGGTAGAAGTAGCGCAGGAAGTCGCCGCGGTCCTTGCGATCGAGCGACAGCATCCGGGGTGCCTCGGCCATCGTGCGCGCCACGTAGCGGACGCGCTCCGGTCCGTTCAAGCGGCGCGTGGCGAGCCACGAGTAGCTCTCGACGACGTTGCTGGCGATCAGCGTGTTCTCCAGGTCGAAGGCGGCGACGTGGCGGCTCGGGTCGAGGATCGCACGGCGCAGGCGCGCGCTCCGGTCCGTGCGGGTCTTGCCCGGCGTGGTCTTGACCCTCGCGTGCTGGGCGATCGACGGCAGGTGGATGTCGGTGATGTACGTCGGCCAGTCGACCGAGCGCGGATCGAGGTTGAACGTCGCCCGGTCCTGCGGCGACAGCTGGTTGCGCAGCGCGAGCAGGTTGTCCACCTGGTACACGGCCTCGCACTCGGTGTACAGGCCGTACAGCTCGACGTACTCCAGGGCGCGTTCCACGTCGGACTTGCGCTCCTCCAGCTTCGCCGCCCAGGTCGCCTGCTTGCCGCGCAGCGGGAGCTGTTGGAGCACGCCCTCGGCGCGGGTGATCATCGTCTTGGCACGCCGCAGCTGGCCCTCGACGCGACCTCGCCCGGGGAACTGGAACTCCGGCAGCACGATCGGCTGCCCCTCGGCGTCGTAGATCGGGTGGGCGGTGAACCACTCGCGCACCTTGTCGATCAGCAGCCGGTAGTGCAGCGGGTTCGTGCTGCCGCTGGCGACGTGGGTGATCGGCGGCGCATCCTCGGGGCCGACGGCAGCCACGGCGATGATCGCGCTGACGACGAGATCGACCGGGATGACGTCGATCGTGCCCTCGGGGTTGCCGGGGAACTGGCTGAGCAGCCCACGGGCGTAGCTGATGATCACCGGCTCGGCCATGCGGAACCCGCGGATCCAGCCGGGCGACGGTTCGGCGAGCGCCGATTCGATGATGCTCGGGCGGACGATGCTCACCGGGATGTTGCCCTTGGTGTCGGTCAGTGCCTGCTCGCCGAGCGCCTTGGTGAACGCGTAGGCGTCGGGCCAGCCGACGCTCGCGGCGCGGGCGCGGCCGGCACGGACGAGCTGGTCACGTACCCAGCTCATGCGCAGCGACTCGGTCTTGGCGGCGAGGGCAGGGGCGCCGGCGGCGCCGAGCTCGCGGCGTGCGTCGTGGCGGAACGCACCGAGCTGCGCCGGTTGTCGGCTCGCCGCTTCGGCATCGCTGCGCAGCCGGCGCGCAGCGCGCACCTCGGTGCGCCAGTCCAGCCCGATGTCGAACGGACCGGCGCTGACCAGCTGCTCCGGCGCGTTGCCGCGACGGTTGCCGGCGACGTAGCACGTGCTCACCGCGACGAGGTGGGGCGCGACGCCGAGGTCGCGCAGCGTGGTGGCGATGCGGGTCGGTCCGAGCAGGTTGATCTCGACGGCGGTGTCGAGCGGCGAGTCGAACGCGACGGCGGCGGCGGAGTGGATCACGATGTCGCAGCTCGCGAGCGTCGCGCGGTCCGCCTCGCGCAGGCCGAGACCGTCGGAGCTGACGTCGCCGGCGATGACCACGATCCGCCGTGCGCACATCTCGTCGAACGTCTCGCCGCCGGTGATCCTGGCCATCCCGCGCAGCCGGTCGAAGGCGTTGTTCTTGAGGATCTCGCGGCGCACGCGCTCCTCCACGGACGTCCGCTTGCCCGGGCGAACGAGCAGCACGAGCTCGCAATCGGGCACGCTGCGGAGCATCCGCTCGATCAGCGCCGTCCCGACGAACCCCGTTCCTCCGGTGATGGCGATCCGCTTGCCAGCGAGCTGCTCGGCGATCATCCGGACCGTTCTAGCACAGTCGTCTACCATCTGGTAGAGATGCGTACCGACACTCGCCAACGGATCCTGACGTCGGCCACCGACCTGTTCGGGCGGCGCGGGGTGGACGCCGTCTCGCTCGACGTCATCGCCGCCGACGTGGGCGTGGCCAAGCAGACGCTGCTGTACTGGTTCCCGAGCAAGGACGAGCTGAC
>JAODBQ010000268.1 GCA_025464045.1 Ilumatobacteraceae bacterium | reverse complement strand
CGACGTCACAGCGGCTCATCGTCGCGCCTTGCGGGCACGGCACATCGTCGACGTCGGCGTCGCCGAGATCACGACACGGGTTGAACGCGCGCTCGGGCCTGCGCCGATGGCGCAGACGCCCGAGATCCACCGGATCATCGCCGAGACCGACCTCTACCGGCGCCAGTGCCACGCCGAGCGCGACCTCGAGCAGCTCGGCAACCTCGTGCGTCGAGATCCGGCCCGGACCTGACCGACCCACGGGTTCGTGCCGTGCCGGCCTCCCTGGCATGCCGGCGCGAATGCCCGCGTGCACCGACTACTGGCCGAGCGCGCTCTTCAGATCGCGGACGTGCTCCTGGGTCTGGGTGAGCAGCGGTCGCAGCGCTTCGGCGACGTCGATCAAACCGAGCTCCGTCGCCTGCTGCACGCGGGTGCGATAGCGCTCCAGCTGCTCCTCCTCGAGATCGAGGTCCGCCTGCAACGCGGCGTGGGAGTCCGTGAACGGGGTGACCTCACGCGCCGTCGTCGTCGGTGTGCCCCCGAGGAAGGCGACCTGCTCGGCGAGCGTGCTCGCGTGCGCCAGCTCCTGGGTGATGTGGATCTTCAGCTCGTCGACGGTGCTCGTGTACTCCGGACCCGTGATCAGCGCGATGTGCTGCACGTACTGCACGATCGACTGGAACTCCGAGCGAAGATCGTCGTTGAGGTGCTCGACAAGAGCGTCGGTCGTCAGGGTGGATGCACTCGTGCTCGTCTTGGTCATGCGGCTGCAGTACCCCCGCGTCCACGACCGCAGACCGGGGCACGCTCGGCTCCGGTCGACCCCGGTCGGCTCCCGGCGGCTCCCGTCAGCTCACCGGCGGAACGGCGCATGCGCGGCGATCAGCGCGTCGCCGGCGGCGAGGTCCTCGTCGTGCTCGAACGTGAGGATCCCGGCGCAGAGCCCGTCGCGTCCGTACCAGATGGTGACGCCCTCGGCCGAGGGCCGCACCCGCACCTCGTCGAAGCCGTCGCCCCACGCCACGTACTTCAGCTGCCGACCGCCGATGTTCGACCAGAAGCCGGGAACCTGTGTCCAGGCCGCCTGCTCACCAGCCATCACGGTGCCGGCGACGGTCCCCATCCGCTCGGCGTCTCCCCAGTGCTCCACGCGCAACCGCCGCCCGGCGACCGGGTGCATCGCGTCGGCGATGTCGCCCGCGGCGAACACCCCGGGCACGATCGTGCGCATCGATCCGTCGACCGCGACGGCGTCGCGCGCGGCCAGCCCGGCCGCCTGGGCGACCTCGACGTTGGTCGTCGCCCCGGTCGCGACGATCACCGTGCCCGCCTCGATCGCCGGCCCCTCGGCGAAGTTCGCCCGGATCGAATCGGTGCCGCGCTCGAAGCCCGCCGCCCGCGCCCCGCCGCGGAACCCGATGCCGAGGTCGCTCAGCCAGCCGCCGATCAGCCGGCCGGTGGCGGGTCCGAGCCGGTCCACCTGCGGGGCCGCCTCCGTCGTCGCCATCGTGACGTCGAGGCCACGGCTCCTGAGGCTCGCCGCGGCCTCGCAGCCGACGAAGCCGGAACCAATGACGAGCACCGGCTGCGCGTCGGCCGTGAGGTCGAGGAGCCGTGCGGCATCGGCGGCGTGGCGCACGCTCACGATCGCCGGATCGTCTGCGCCCGGCACGGGCAGCGACGCAGCCCGCGAACCCGTCGCGAGGAGCAGCGCCGCGTACGGCACCGGGCCATGCTCGGTGCCGACGGTGCGGGTGGGGAGGTCGATGCCGGTCGCGCGGCACATCAGGTGCACGTCGACACCCTGTGCGGCGTACCACGAGTCGTCGTCCTCGAGCTCGATCTCGTCGAAGCTGATGTCGCCGGTGAGCAGCTCCTTGGTGAGGTGCGGCCGGAAGTACGGCAAGCGGTCGTCGTCGCTGACCAGTGTGATCGACAGCTCGCCGCCGTGCTCGCGGTAGGCGGCGATGCACGCGTGTGCCGCCGCCCCACCACCGATGATCACCACGCCACCTGCACCCGCCCCGCGATCGGTCACGACTCCGAGTGCCCCGATGTGGCCGGTCGGCAACGCGCGAATGCCTCGAACCGCGACGCGACGCGCGCGTCCGGGCAGGATGGGCGGCGACCGCAACGGATGGTCCGAGGGAGGCACGGCGATGGGTCACATCCAGCTCGTGGAGGAGTTCGTCGAGGCCTGGCACGCGCGCGACCTCGCGCGGATCGTCGGCTTCCTCGCCCCGGACATCGAGTACCACAACATCCCGCTCGAGCCGGTCTTCGGCATCGAGGCGACCACTGCCGCGCTCGCCCATCTCCTCGGGATGATCACCGACCTCCGCTGGGACGTGCTCAACATGGCCGAGACCGCCGACGGCACCGTGCTCTACGAGAAGATCGAGAACTACGAGATCAACGGCTCGTGGGTGGCGTTGCGGTGCATGATCACGTTGGAGTTCACCGCCGACAAGATCAGCCGCTGGCGGGCCTACTTCGACCTGCGCTCGTGGCTCGCCGAGATGCGCCGCGTCGGCGAGGGCGCTCCGGCGTGAACCCGTCCGGCCGGCCCGTCGCTCAGCCGGCCCGTCGCTCAGCCGGCCAGTCGCTCGGCAGGCCAGACGTGCAGCGGGCCGGACGTTCAGCCGGCGAGTTGCTCACCGATGACGCCGGTGGCGCGCAGCCCGTGGATCTCTGCCGCCGTCAGGCCGAGCACGTCGCGCAGCACCTCGTCGTTGTGCTGACCGAGCGTCGGCGCCGGACGGCGGTGCACCGGACCGGAGCAACCCGGCAGGCGGAAGGGGAACGTGACGTGGGTGCTCTCGCCACAGACCGGATGCTCGACCTGCTCGAAGAAGCACCGGGCAGCGAGCTGCTCGAAGCCCAGCTGCTCGGACGGATGGACGACCGGCGCGACCGGTACGCCCGCGGACCACAGCTGCTCGACGATCTCGTGCGCACGGTGCCGTGCGCACCAGGCGCCGAGCTCGCGGTCGATCGCCGCGTGCTGCGCATGGCGACCCGGTGCCGTGTCCAGCGCCGGTGACGACGCCCACGCCGGTTCGCCGAGCACGCCGCGCAGCCCGCGCCACTGCTCGTCGTCGGCCACGGCGATCGCGACCCAGCGGACCTGGCCGAGGTCGTCGACAGGATCCGCCGTGGCGTAGCAGTTCTGCGGTGCGGCGGCCGGGCCCCGGTTGCCGTTGCGTTGGAGGAGCACGCCGTAGGCGGACCGCTCGATCACCTGCTCGGCGGCGACGTTGAGCGCGTTGGCCACCATCGGCACCTCGATCAACCTCCCGTCACCCGTGCGCCGGCGTGCGTCGAGCGCGGCGAACAGTCCGACGAGCGCGTGGAGCCCGGCGCTCGGATCGCACGGCCCGAACAGCGCCCCGGGCGCGTGCTCCGGGAAGCCCGTCAGCCAGGCCATCCCGGAGACCTGCTCCATCGTCATCGCGAACCCGGTGCGGTCACGCCACGGGCCACCCAGGCCGAACGCGGGCATGCGGACCATCAGGGCGTCGGGTCGCAAGGCGCGCACGTCGTCCCACCCGAGACCCCACGACTCCATCACCCGCGGGCTGTAGTTCTCGACGACGATGTCGCACTCGGCGACGAGACGGTGCGCCAGCTCCCGCCCTCGGGCCGAGCCCATGTCCAACGTCAGGCTGCGCTTGTTGGTGTTCGTCTCCTGGAAGTAGGGCGACCACTCCCACCACAGCGGCTCGGTCGGCGAGTGGTGGTTCATCAGGCGCGCGCCGTCGGGGCGGGACGTGGACTCGACGTGGATCACGTCCGCGCCGAACATGCCGAGGACGTGCGCGAAGAACGGACCGGCCCAGAAGGAGGTGAAGTCGGCGACGCGGAGCCCCTCGAACGGCAGCGCC
>JAODBQ010000213.1 GCA_025464045.1 Ilumatobacteraceae bacterium | reverse complement strand
CCTGACGATCGCGATCGGCTGCACCGGCGGCCGGCACCGCAGCGTCGCGGTCGTCGAGGAGATCGCCGGGCGCCTCCGCGCGCGCGGCTTCAGCGTCCGCACCGGCCACCGCGACCTCGCCCGCTCCTGAGCCCCGTGCCCGCGCCCGGCCGGCGCGTGGGCCATCCGGACCATCGCAGCCGACGGACGCAGGGCGGGAACAGCCGATTCGGTAGGGTCGGCGGCGTTCGGATCCCGACGGGGGTCGCACGGGTGAAAGGACATCGTCGACGATGACGGTTCGTGTAGGCATCAACGGGTTCGGTCGGATCGGTCGGAACTTCTTCCGAGCGGCCAAGCAGCGCGGCGTCGACATCGACATCGTCGCGGTCAACGACCTCGGCTCCCTGGAGACGATGGCCCACCTGCTCAAGTACGACTCCGTGCTCGGCACGCTGCCGAACACGATCAAGGCGACCAAGGGCGGGATCGCGGTGGACGGCGACGAGCTGCGGGTGCTGTCCGTGCGCAACCCCGGCGAGCTGCCCTGGCGCGAGCTGGACGTGGACGTCGTGATCGAGTCCACCGGCTTCTTCACGTCGCGCGGCGCTGCGGCCGCGCACCTCGACGGCGGGGCGCCGCTGGTGATCGTGTCCGCGCCGTGTGACGGCGCCGATGCCACGTTCGTCTACGGCATCAACCACAAGGACTTCGACCTCAAGACCGAGAAGGTCATCTCGAACGCCAGCTGCACCACGAACTGCTTCGTGCCCGTGGTGAAGATCCTCGACGATGCGTTCGGCGTGGAGAACGGCCTGATGCAGACCGTGCACGCGTACACCGGCGACCAGCAGCTCGTCGACGGGCCGCACAAGGACCTGCGCCGCGCGCGCGGCGCGGCGATCAACATCGTCCCCACCTCCACCGGCGCCGCCCGCGCCACGAGCCTCGTGCTGGAGTCGATGAAGGGTCGCCTCGACGGCACGTCGCTGCGCGTGCCCGTGCCCACCGGCTCGATCGTCGACTTCACCGCGAACCTGAAGACCCCCGCCACCGTGGCCCAGATCAACGCGGCGTTCGCCAAGGCGGCCAAGGGCTCGCTCAAAGGCATCGTGCGGTACACCGAGGATCCGATCGTGTCGAGCGACATCGTCGGCGATCCGCACAGCGCGATCTTCGACGCCGGGCTCACCGTCAGCCTCGGCTCCCTGGTCAAGGTGCTCGCCTGGTACGACAACGAGTGGGGCTACTCCAACCGGCTGGTCGACGTCGCCCTGTACACGGGTGGCAAGGTCTCCGCCAAGCGCCCGAAGCAGAAGTAGCCGATGGCCGGCAGGCTCCCCAGGCTCGCCGATCTCGGCGACGTCGCGGGCAAGCGCGTCCTCGTCCGCACGGACTTCAACGTGCCGCTCGACGGCGACCGGATCACCGACGACTTCCGCATCCGTGCGGCGCTGCCGACCATCACGTGGCTGACCGAGCGCGGCGCGCACGTGGTCTGTGCCAGCCACCTCGGCAGGCCGGAGGGCAAGCCCGACGAGAGGTACTCGATGGCGCCGGTGCGTGCCCGACTGGCCGAGCTCGCGCCCGGCGTCGAGCTGCTCGAGAACCTCCGCTTCGACCCCGGCGAGGAGCGCAACGACCCGGCGTTCGTCGCCAGGTTGATCGACGGGATGGACGCCTACGTCGACGATGCGTTCGGTGCGGCGCACCGTGCCCACGCCTCGATCGTCGGGCCGCCGCGCACCCTGCCGTCGGCGATGGGCCTGCTGCTGGAGAAGGAGGTCGACGTGCTCCTCGGCCTGCGCGAGCACCCCGGGCGCCCGTTCGTCGCCGTGCTCGGCGGCGCCAAGATCAGCGACAAGCTCGGCGTGGTCGAGGCGTTGCTGCAGACCGTCGACGCACTGGTGATCGGCGGGGCGATGTGCTTCACCTTCCTCGCCGCGCAGGGCTACCCGATCGGCGACTCGCTGTGGGAGCCGGATCAGATCGACACGTGTTCGCGGCTGCTCGAGTCGGGCAAGACGATCCACCTGCCCGACGACATCGTCGGGCTGGACGCGGCCGGCGGCTTCGCCACGTTCGGCAAGCGCTTGCCCGCCGGTGCGAAGGGCTTCGACATCGGTCCCGGCTCCGCGGCAGCGTTCAGCGACGTGGTGATGGACGCCCGGACCGTCTTCTGGAACGGCCCCATGGGGATGTTCGAGGACGATCGCTTCGCCGCCGGCACGCGCACCCTCGCCCAGGCGATGGCGGACACGAAGGCGTTCACGGTGGTCGGCGGTGGCGACAGCGCCGCGGCGCTCGCGCAGTTCGGCCTCGACGACGAGGTCGATCACGTCTCCACGGGCGGTGGTGCCTCGCTGGAGCTGCTCGAGCTCGGCGACCTGCCGGGCCTCGAAGCATTGCGTGGAGCAACGAATGCCTGACGCGGTCGACCAGCACACCCGCCGCCCGTTGATCTCGGGCAACTGGAAGATGCACCTCAACCACTTCGAGGCGATCCAGACGGTGCAGCGGCTCGCCTACCTCGTCGGCAAGGAGGAGCTGGAGCCCGTCGACGTCAGCATCCACCCGCCGTTCACCGACATCCGCAGCGTGCAGACCGTGATCGACGCCGACAAGCTCGGCTTCGCGCTGGGCGCGCAGCACTGCCACTGGGAGGAGAAGGGCCCGTACACCGGCGAGGTGTCGCCGGCCTTCCTCGCCAAGCTCGGCGTCGACTACGTGATCGTCGGGCACAGCGAGCGACGCGAGCTGTTCGGCGAGACGGACGAGATGGTCGCCAAGAAGGTCGCCGCGATCCAGCAGTTCGGGATGACGCCGATCGTGTGCGTGGGCGAGACGCTCGCCGAGCGCGAGCTGGGTGAAACCGAGTCGAAGGTGATCGGCCAGCTCGACGCCGCGCTCGCCGGGCGCAACGCCGAGCAGGTGGCCGCGCTCGTCGTGGCCTACGAGCCGATCTGGGCGATCGGTACGGGCCGCACGGCGACGAGCGAGGACGCCCAAGGCGTGTGCGCGGCGATCCGCGCGCGGGTGGCCGAGACGGCCGGTCGCGACGCGGCTGACCAGGTGAGAGTTCAGTATGGAGGCAGTGTGAAAGCCGCCAACATCGCCGAGCTGATGGCTCAGCGGGACATCGACGGGGCACTGGTCGGCGGGGCCAGCCTTGACCCTGACGAGTTCGCCCGGATCTGCAAGTTGGGCGCCTGAACCACACCTGACCTGGTGCGCGCTGGACGAGTCTGACGCGCCTGGATCGCCGTGCGTCCGGTTTTCTCGTTCCCAACCTCTGCTATTGTCGGAACCTGCTCTACCAACCACCGTGAACGGATGCGTGTTGGCGGAGCCTTGACGATGTACAGAGGGAGGCTTTCGAGTGAGACTTACACGAGGCAGGTGCGCAGTATCTGCCCTGCTCATCGGAGCGATGGTCATGTCGGCCTGCTCCAGCGACAAGAAGTCGGTCTCGGTCAGTTCGCCGGGCACGACGGCGGCGTCGGCGGGATCGACGGCGACGACCGGGGCCACGGCCACGACCGCGGCCACGGCCACGACCGGTGCTGGCAGCAGCACGACGACGGCCGGCGCCACCGGCGGCACGATCACGATCGGTGTCGAGCAGGAGTGGGACTGCATGGACTGGATGGGCAGCTGCGGCGGCTCGACCTACGGGGCGTGGTCCGCGCTGTTCGCCACCACGACGCGGCCCTTCGACTTCGTGCAGGACGCCGACGGCATCTGGAAGTACAAGGCCTCGAACCTGCTGACCGGTGAGCCTGCGCTGACCACCGTCGGCGGCAAGCAGACGGTGACCTACAAGATCAACCCGAAGGCCGTGTGGTCCGACGGTCAGCCGATCACCTCCACGGACTTGAAGTACACGTGGACCCAGGTCACGACCGGTTCCGACATCTACGACACGAGCGTGTTCCGCGACGTCGAGTCGATCGACGACTCCGACCCCTCCACCGCAGTGCTCACCTTCTCGAAGCAGAACGCCTCGTGGAAGGACCTGTACGAGAGCTACGGCATCTACCCCGCGCACCTCCTCGAGGGCAAGGATCGCAATGCCGAGACCAAGGACGGCTACACCTGGTCCGCTGGTCCGTTCAAGCTCGAGAAGTGGGACAAGGGCGTCGGCGCGTCGCTCGTCCGCAACGACGCGTACTGGGGTGACAAGGCCAAGGTCGACCGGGTCGAGGAGAAGTTCTTCGCCGACACCGCCGCCGAGTTCCAGGCGTTCAAGGCGGGTGAGGTCGACGTGATCGGCCCCCAGCCGCAGCTGGACGCGATCGACGCCATCAACGCGGGCGGCCTCCCCGGCAAGTCCGTGGTCTCCGCGGTCACCGGCAACGTCGAGGCGCTGTGGCTCAACAACGCCAAGGCACCGTTCGACAGCAAGATCGTCCGTCAGGCGTTCGCCTATGCGATCGACCGCGATGCGATCGTCAACAAGCTGTTCGGCGGCATCGGCGTGAACAAGGCCGTCAACAGCCTCAACCCGCCGATCCTCGCCGAGTTCTCCGATCAGGCGGCGTTCGCCGGCTACAAGCTGGACCTCGGCAAGGTCGACTCGCTGCTCACCGGTGACGGCTGGGCGAAGGGTTCCGACGGGATCTACGCCAAGGCCGGCCAGAAGCTGTCGTTCGAGATGAAGACCACGTCGGGCAACAAGCGTCGTGAGCTCACGGTGCAGGTCCTGCAGCAGCAGCTCAAGACGGCCGGCTTCGACATGACCATCAACGAGCAGAAGTCGAGTGACCTGTTCGGTCAGCAGCTGCCGCCCGGTGACTTCCAGGCTGCGCTCTACGCCCAGACGGCGACGACGCTCAGCCCGGGTCTCACCAGCACGCAGTCGTCCAAGAGCATCCCGGGCCCGGCGAACAACAACTCGGGCCAGAACTGGACCCGCACCAACGTCCCCGGCGTCGATGCGCTGCTGGACACGGTGGACACCGAGACCGACGACGCGAAGCGGGCCGCTGCCGCCAAGGCTGCCGACAAGCTGCTCGCCGCGGACATGGTCACCCTGCCACTCGACCCGCTGCCGAACCTCGGCTTCTACGGCGACAAGATCAGCGGCGACTTCAGCATCAACGTCATCGCCGGTCCGTGGTGGAACATCGCCTCCTGGACCGTCAATAGCTGATTTCCCACACGAACGCGCAGTAAGCATCCTGGGTCCGGCCGTTTCGGCCGGACCCAGGATCTACATCTGGGAGGGTTGACGTGCTGAGATTCATCACACGGCGATTGGCGTACTCAGTTCCCGTGTTGGTGGTCGCATCCCTGCTCGTCTTCTGGGGGGTGCGCGAGACGTTCGACCCGACGGCGAAGTACCAGACGTCGAGGGACGCGGCTCGGATCATCGCCGAGAAGCGCAAGGAGCTCGGGCTCGACCGGCCGATCGTCGTGCAGTGGTGGAACTGGGCTCGGCACTTCGTCACCGGCAACTGGGGCGAGAGCCTCAACGGCAACGGGGTCCGCGAGATGACCACGCGGGCGCTCGGGTTCACGGTGCAGCTGATCTTCTGGGGCGTGCTGATCTCGTTGATCATCGCCGTCGCCGTCGGCGTGTACTCCGCCGTCCGGCAGTACTCGGTGCTCGACCACGTCTTCACCGGGCTCTCCTACCTCGGCATCGCGATGCCGGTGTTCTGGTTCGCCCTGCTCTCCATCCAGTTCCTCTCGGTCGATCCGAAGATCCGGTGGAACCTGGACAGTCCTCCCCTCTACTTCGTCGGTCTCCACTCGACGGGGAAGTCGGGCATCAACATGGACTACCTGCGCCACCTGGTCTTGCCCGTGATGGCGCTGACGGTGCAGATCATCGCGGTGTGGAGCCGGTTCCAACGGGCGGCGATGCTGGACGTGCTGTCCGCCGACTACATCCGCACCGCACGGGCCAAGGGCCTGCCCCAGCGCACCGTGATCTTCAAGCACGCGCTGCGCAACGCACTGCTGCCGCTCGTCTCGCAGACGGCCGTCGACGCCGGTGCGCTCTTCGGCGGTCTGATCATCACCGAATCGATCTTCTCCATCCCCGGCATGGGCCGCCTGTTCCTGCAGGCCCTGCTCCAGGGGGACGTCAACGTGATCCTCGCATGGATGCTCGTCAGCGCGGTCTTCGTGATCCTGTTCAACCTGCTGGCCGACATCGTGTATGGCATCCTCGACCCCAGGATCCGAGTCCGATGACCGCGCAAGACGACAGCCTCAGGATCGACGATCTGGGGGACGAGGCGGCGCCGCTGGCCGACGACCGCATCGAGGAGATCATCGAGGAGCTCCCCGAAGCCGACGAGGGCGATCTCCAGCTCGTCGTCGGCGCCGACCCCGTCGCGCGCTCGCAGTTCCAGTTGATCAGCCGGCGCTTCCTGCGACACCGGATGGCCGTGATCGGGCTGATCCTGCTGATCGTCATCATGGTGATGTGCTTCGGGGCGTCGTGGATCGCGCCGTACCCGCCGCACAAGCAGGATCTGCTGGCGCCCGTCATCGGTCCGAGCCGCCACCACCTGTTCGGTGTCGACCAGCTCGGCCGCGACTACTTCTCGGAGATCCTCTACGCCGGTCAGATCTCGCTGAAGATCGGGCTCGCGGTCGGGATCCTGTCGACGGTCGTCGGCTTCGCCGCCGGTTCGATCGCCGGGTACTTCGGTGGCACCGTCGACAACCTGTTGATGCGGCTGACCGACCTGTTCCTCGTCATCCCGGCGATCGCCGTGCTGGCGGTGGCCCTGAAGGGGTTCGGCTTCAAGGACGTCACGATCATCCTGGTGCTCGCCGGACTGGCCTGGATGAGCGTCGCTCGCGTCGTGCGCAGCCAGGTGCTGTCGATCCGTGAGAAGGAGTTCGTCGAGGCGGCGCGAGCTGCCGGCGGTTCGAGCCGGCGGATCATCCTCAAGCACATCCTCCCGAACATGATCGGACCGCTGATGGTCAACGCCACCCTCGGGATCGCCGGAGCGATCATCGCCGAGGCGACCCTCTCCTTCCTCGGATTCGGTGTGCAGCCGCCGAAGTCGAGCTGGGGCAAGATGCTGTCCGACGCGGAGGGCGTGATCGGCGGCAAGCAGTCGTACCTGCTGTACTTCCCAGGCTTGATGCTGCTCCTGGTCGTCCTCTGCGTGAACTTCCTCGGCGACGGCCTGCGCGACGCGTTCGACCCACAGGCGAAGCACTGATGGCTGGGGAACCCCTGCTCGAGGTCACGGACCTGTCTGTCGACTTCCCGACCGACGACGGTGTCGTCCACGCCGTGGACAAGGTCAGCTACACGATCCACGAGGGCGAGACGCTCGGGATCGTGGGGGAGTCCGGTTCGGGGAAGAGCGTCACCTCGCTGGCGATCCTCGGCCTGCTCCCGAAACGGGCGCGCGTCACCGGCTCGGTGAAGTTCCGCGGCCGCGAGCTCGTCGGCCTCAAGGACAAGGAGATGCGCCCGCTGCGTGGCGCGCGCATCGCCATGATCTTCCAGGACGCGCTCACCGCACTGAACCCGGTGTTCAAGGTCGGTGACCAGATCGCGGAGAACATCACCGCGCACCACAAGGTGCCCAAGCCGGAGCTGGAACGACGGGTCATCGAGCTGCTCGAGCTCGTCGGCATCCCCAACCCGGTCCAGCGCGCCAACCAGTACCCGCACGAGTTCTCCGGCGGGATGCGGCAACGCGCCATGATCGCCATGTCGCTCATCAACGACCCGGACCTGCTCATCGCCGACGAGCCGACCACCGCCCTCGACGTCACCGTCCAGGCGCAGATCCTCGACCTGCTGGAAGATCTCCAGAAGGAGTTCAACTCCGCGATCATCCTGATCACCCACGATCTCGGTGTGGTGGCCCAGGTCGCCGACGATGTCCTGGTGATGTACGGCGGCCGGGCCGTCGAGTACGGCACCACCGAGCAGGTGCTGCGCGCCGCGCAGATGCCCTACACCTGGGGGCTGTTGTCCAGCATCCC
>JAODBQ010000015.1 GCA_025464045.1 Ilumatobacteraceae bacterium | reverse complement strand
GCCGCTGCCCAGCGCCCGGTCGCCGACGAGTCAGGTGGTGCTCCGGCCGGTGGCACGGGCACCGCAAGCACACTCGTGCCGGCCGCATCGGCCGGCCAACCGGCAGCACACTCGGCTGCGGCGACGCGCGCCGGGTCGTCTTCGACGTCCAGCGGCACATCCGCGACGAGCAGGCCCGCGGCGATGCCGGGATCGACGAGCACGAGGCGACGAGGGGCGGTGCCCTCGGTCCACCAGCGCCACGGCGCCCGCGGCGGGCCGAACCACGCGCGCGCCGCAGGGCGGAGCCGGTACGCCGACCGTTCCGACGGGACCGACCGGACCGCCGCCGGGTCCGACGGGTCGCGGCCGTCGAGTCGCGCCAGCGCCGCGAGCAGTGGATCGGCCGTGTCGGCGCCGAACTGGCGGAGCACGAGCTCCAGCACAGCCCATCGCGACAGCGACGCACCTGGCTCGTCGTCACCATCGGCGGACGCCGGCAGGTCCAACCGGTCGAGCAGCACGAGCAGGTAGAACGCTCCGCCGTAGCGCGACCGGATCGTGCCGGTCGGGCCCGCGTCGCTCCCGTCGCCCTCCTCGACGGTGCTCGGGGGATCGGCGGCTCGTGCATCGACGCCGTCGACGTCGCTGCGCCGTGACCCGGCCGGCGCCACGGCGGGATCCGCTCGCGCCGCGGCCGGTGCAGGCCACGCCGCAACGTCGATCGACGCGAGCCGACGTCGCGGAGCCACGAACACGACTTCGACGGCGCGGGACACCGCATCGGCGAACGCGGCCGATCGGGCGACCGTCGGCGACGACCACAGGCCGACGTTGCACCCGACGAAGGCGTCCACGATCGTGCCGTGCGCGTCACCACCGGTCGGGGTGACGTTCGAGCTCCACGGCAACCACGACGCCCACGGCTCCAGCTGCCCATCGCCGCTGCCGGTGTCGCCGGTCGCGGCGTTCGCACGGCTGCGCGCGTCCTGCGCGGACAGACCGGCGACGGCGCCGATCAGCCCGTGGGCGGCCGCGGCCAGCGCGGGTGCCGCGTGCCCCTCGGCGATCACTGCGAGCAGCCTCATCAGGCTGCCGGCATCCAGCCGCCGGCCTGCGGCGGCGATCAGTGCCGGAGCGGAGGCGGAAGCGGCGGGCACGGCGACGGCGAGCTGCGCGAACGCCGACGCAACGACCACGTCCGGGTCGAGTGACACGGTGCGGTCGGCGCGAGCGCCGTCGCGGCGACGTGCGGGCGTGGCCTCGAACAGCGCCGCCCACCACCAGCCCAACCGGCGACCGCCCGCGACGTCCTCGGCCAGACAGGTCAGCACCTGCACCCGGTCGGCGAACACGACGGCGTCCGCGTCGAGTGGCGGCAGCGAGCCGGTGCCAGCGTGGTGCGCCCCACGGGCCGCGGCCCGCAAGTCGGTCCCCACCAACCGCGCCGGCTCGCCGACGACGAGCCCGTCGAGCCGACGGACGACCAGGATCGCCGACGCGGGGAGCCCGGTGTCGGCGTCCAACCGGTCGAGCGCGTCGAGCACGCGGTGACGCCGGGGGCGGGCCGAGGCGCAGCGCACCCAACGCGCCGCGATCGTCGGGCCCGGCGCGAGGTCGGTCATCGGTCGAACCGCTCCGTGGAGAAGTCGATCCAGCGGATGCCGCGTTGGCGCTTGGCGAAGAGCACGTACGGCGCCAGCGTCTGCTGGTCGGAGGACATCACGAAGAACACGCCGAGCGTCGCCTGCGCTGCCGGCAGCGGCTCGTCGCACCACGAGCGACGGATCGTGAAGTCGACGGTCTCGTGATCGACCACGCCGACGCGGATCGACACACCGTCGAAGAACGTCGCGAGATCGAAGCCGCCGGCCGCTGTGTCGAGCAGCAGATCGAAGACGTCGTCGGCGAGCTGCTCGGCGGCGGCGCGCCCGGCGGCGGCGCCCTGGTGCTTGCCGCCGAGCCGCGCGGTGAGCGCCTCGACCTGCTGCTGCAGCTCGTCGACGCGCTCCAGCACGTTCGTCAACTGCGCCGACAGCGCGCCCGTGTTCGTGGCCCCGACCAACCGCGAGCGCCGTTCGAGGACCGCACGGAACGGAGCGAGGTCCTTCACCGCGGACACGGGCCGCTCGGGCGCCTGCTCGTGCGCGACCGCCCGGGCACCGCCCACCCGGCCCGCCGCCGAAACGGGATCGTACGGGATCAACCCGGCTGGGGGCAGCTGCGGGAACACGTCCGTCGCCCGGGTCCCGCCACCGCCGGCCGGAGTGCCGAGCATCGTCGCCAGCTGCTCCTGGAACTGCAGGAACCGGGCCTCGCCGTCCGCGGTGCGCTCGTCGCTGACGACGTCGGCGAGGTACGTCGTGGCCGGCGGTCGCACCGGCCGGCGACGGGCCGACCACTCGTCGACGAACGCGAGTGCCGCCCCGTCCCAGTCGAACACCGCGAGCAGCAGGTCGCACGGCGTGAGATCGGCGAGCTCGGCGAGCGGGCTGTGCGGCACGGGTGCCGTGAAGCCGGACATCGCCAGCGGCTCGAGCAGCGCCGAGCCGAAGCACCAGTGGGCGAGCAGGTTCTGGCGGTTCGACGGCGTCGTCGCGGTGGACGCGAACCCGTCCAGGCGGATCGCCGAGAAGACCACGCCCTCGACCTCCCAACGGCTGGTGCAGGGCGTGGGCAACGTCGCGTTCGGCGAGCCCTGCACGGGGACCTTCCCGTCGAACGTGCTCGTCGGCGCCATCGTCAGCAGGTACGCGCCCGCGTTCGGGGCCTTCGTCGACGAGCTCGGTGGGCGGCAGTCGGCGAACATCGAACCTGTCAGCTCGCCGGCGGGCAGCACCTGCATGAGGTCCAGCGTCGCCGGCGCATCGAGGTGCACTGCTGTGCCGCCGAGGGAAACGCCCGTCCCCGGCGACACCTGCAGCACCGAGGATCCGGGCGCACCGTTCACCTCAAGCCCCTGGGCAACTCCGCTGCCCACTGCGATCCCCAACCAGCGATGCCGGGTCAGCACGGCATCCTGCTCGGCGGCGAGATCTTCGGCGGTCAGGAGCCGCCCGTTGACGTAGTGCGGCCAGCGCAGGCCTGCCGCGCTCGTGCGTCCGATCGAGATCTGCGTCATCGCTCCACCCCGGGCAGCTCGACCCAGAAGACGACGAACTGCTCGTTGCCGTCGCGCAGCGTGTCGGCGAACTCGACCTCGAGCTTCTGACCCCACTCGGCGATCGTCGCACCGCTGTCCAGCCCGAGCCTGTTCGCATCGACGAGCACCCGGATGTACGGGCTCCGCTTCACCTCGTCCCACGAGTCGAGGTCGAGCTCGAAGCGGTACACGTTCTTGCGCAACCGGCGCATGTCGGAGATGCGGACTGGCGTGGTGGTGGGGATGCCGTCGTCGCCGAGCTCGGCGACCAACCGCACGTTCTCCTCGGGCTTCGGTTCGTCGACCCGATCGGCGTCGTCGTCGGGCGTCCGGTGGACGTGGAACCACAGATCGATGTTCGGGCGCAGCCCCTGGCCGTCGCTGGCGACGAGCCTCCCGGTGGCCGTCGCCAGGGTCCGCACGGGCAGTGTTTGGTTGACGACCGTCGTCGGATGGGTCTCCGTGGTGTTGATCACCCGCGCCGGCGCGGCGACGTAGGACAGCGTCAACGTCGTGCCGATGCGGTCGACGAGGTCGACACCGTTCTGCGGCAGCCAGGCGGACAGGGCCGTCTCGACACCTGCGCCAGCGTCGACCGCGCGCACCTGCGCGAGGTCGAGCGTGATCGTCAGCAGCTCCTCGTCCACCAACGGCGCGTTGGCCGGCGCGACGAGCGCCGTCGTCCCGGGCTTGGGCCCGGGAGCCGTCGTGAACGCGACCGGCACGCCGCCGTTGCGGCTCACCTGGATCGTCGGCGGGAACGCGAGCGGCAGCGCGAGGTGCGGCCAGAGCACGAGCCGACGGTTGGCGCCGGTGCCGGTCTCGACGATCGTCGTCAGCTCGACGAGCGGCGCGACGGCGGTCGCCGGCCGTTCGATCGGGCTCCCGGTGAGGATCGTGGTGATCCCGGCGCCCATCTGGACGAGCTCCTGGATCAGCTGCGTCGGCGCGAGGTACGGGCGACCTTCGTCGTCGGGCAGGTCGAAGGCGACGATCGACGGGCTCGTGGTCTCGAACGGGTCGGCCGGCACCACCGTCAACGCCGACAGCAGTACGGCCGCATCACCACCGGGGCCGATCAGGTCCGGGGCGAGCGTCGGGCGGACCTCGGTGATCCAGATCGTCAACAGGCGGTCGAGGGCGGCGCGCGCCTCGGCGCGGGGCAGCACGGGGACGGGTGGGAGCACCGCGGCGGCCGGCGCGGCGTCGGGTCGCAGGGCACGGATGTGGGCCGCGAGCGCGTCCTCGTCCGTCTCCAGCAACGAGCCGTCATGCACCTCGACGGGGAGCAGCAGGTCGGCGAGCGCGCGGACGCCGTCCCACTGCTGCATCACCGGCGGCTCCCAGCGCAGCTCGAGGTCCCACGAGTCGCGCAGGCGCGATGCGGCGGTGACGTCGTCGTCGCAGCCGCACGGGTTGCCGGGCAGCGGCACCAGCGCGTCGGGACACTCGGCGTAGCTGGCCACGACGTACAGGGTGAGGTCGCCGGACGGGCGCAGGTGGGCCTGCAACGGCGACGGCAGCTTGTTCGTCGCCGCGTCGTGCTCGGCCGCGGCGATCCATGCACCGACCCGGGCGCACTGCGCCGTGCGCACGACGACGTGCCGGCCGTACTGGTCGGCGGCGATCCCCGGTTCGACCCGGACCTCGACGTCGAGGGGTGCGACCATCGGGCGCGCCGCGGTGACGTGCAGCCCGACGAACGTGCCGATCCCGTGGCCGATGCGGGTGAGGCGGTCGTCGCGCTCGCGGAGGTAGAGGGCTTCCTGCTCGAACTCGTCGACACCGAGCACGAGACCGAACTGGTAGTTGACCCGGAGGTCCGGGCCGAGCTTGCCGGTGGACACCGGCACGCAGCGCTGCATGACGTCGGTCATCGCCTGTTGTGCTCCTTGTTCGAGGTGGGTCTGCTTCGCGGAGGGCTCATCGTGGGCTCACAGGGCCGGGATCTCGCCGAGCCGGTCGCGGTCCGAGACGAAGCGATCGGTGATCTCGAACGGATGGTCGGCGGCGAGGTGGCCGGCGGCGAGGTCGGTCCCGCCGATGACGACCGGGACGAACGACGGACTCGCCCCGACGACGGTGTCGATGCCGAGCTGCGCCTCGCCGATCACGAGCAGGCCGCCGAACGAGCGGATCTCGAACGCGGCATGGGCCGGCCGCGCCGCCTGCACGATCCGGGCGACCATCGCCGCCTGGTCCTCGTCGAGCTTGGCCGGGATCAGCACGCGGAAGCGGTGCGCGGCGATCCGGTCGACGACCCGTGCCGGGTCGTCCGTACGCGGTCCGACGGCGAACACGACGTCCTCGTCGAGTGAGCAGCCGAGGTACAGGCGCAGCAGGCTGCGCAGGCCGCCGATCGTGCCGCGCATGCGGTACATCCGGTCGACGTGGCGCAACAGGAACCGTCGGCGGGCCGTCGACCAGGCCGGCTCGAGGCTCAACCCGACCCACGAGGCGAGCCAGTCGAGTGCGGCGATCGGCGCGGTGCGCGGGTCGGCGAGCATCCACGCATGGTCGATCAGGCTCTCGTGCTCGGTGAGCAGGCCCTCCATGTTGGCGAGCATCCGTTCGAGGAAGCGGCCGGACTCGTCCTCGTCCTGGTACACCTCCGGCAGGTAGGCGCGCACGTACGAGAACCGCGGGTACCAGGCGCGGACCGCGCGCAGCGACGGCGTCGTGCGGCCGGTCCCGGAGAACGTCAGCTCGACCTGGCAGTACCGCCCGACGACGTGCTGGAACAGCAGCTCCCACGTCCCGACCCGCGGTGACGCCGGGCGGCGGACGTCGGCCCACGGGTCGTGCCAGGCGAGCTCGCTGCCGGCGCCGCGCAGGTAGGGCGTGGGCTGTGGCAGGAACGGCAGCTGCTCGAGCAGCGTCGGATCATCGGACGCCCGCGCGGCGACGATGACCGCGCAGCCGTTCGGCAGGTCGGCGTCGAGGAACAGGCGGTGCCAGGTGCAGCCCGGCATCCCGCTGTCGAAGGGTTGGCCCGGCACCGGTCGTTCGAGGAACGACGTCGGGGTCCGCAAGGTCGCGCGGCGCTCCATGTTGCAGATGCCGAACGGCTCGAGCGGGATCCACCGGCCGACGGCGTCGTAGAACACGTCCCCACCGCTGGCCACGAGGCCCTTCGCCTCCCACAGTCGCATCGGCAGCTCGTCGGGCTGGTGATCGAGCCCGAGCGGGTGCTCCGCCGACGCTGCGAGGTGCAGCGCGTAGGCCTCGGTGCCGCCCGTCGACGCGTCCGCGACGTACAACAGCGGACCGTGGAGCGGTGTCGTGTCCGTGGCCGCTCCCCACGCGAGGTCCTGCCCGATCACGTCGTGCGTGAAGGCCTCGAGATCCGGACGCGTGGGATCCAGCGCCACGACGGTGAGCGCGAAGCGATGGCGCACGCCGGACGCGCTGTCGGGATCGGCGACGACGACGGCCGACGGCCCCGCGGGCGGACGGTCGAGGACGAGCACCGTGCCGGGACCCTCGGTGATCGCGACCGGATCGACCACCGCGTCGGCGTCGGTCCCGCTGAACGGGTGGCCGAGCGGGGCGACGTGGGCCGCGTTGCGCCGCTCCGGTTGGCCCGGGTCGACGGACTGGAAGGGCTGCAGCGCCCCGGGAGCGACGTCGGCGACGAGGCGCCAGTTGGCGTCCAGCTCCCACCATGTGCGCCGCACCCGGTCGAGCACGAGGACACCACCGGCGGCCGTCGCGGCGAGGTCGAACGGGGTGATCACTTGATCGCCCGGCCAGCGCAGCACGAGCGGCGCGCCCGCGACGTGGAGATCGAACACGAGCAGCCCACCGGGCTCGTCGACCAGACCGACGGCGAGGCGGTGGCCGCCGGTGATCGCCATCCCCGCGAGCGTCGCCGGACCGGCGGCGGCCGGAGGATCGGCCGGTCCGAACCCGCCGTCGACGACCGCGCAGACGTGGACGAGGTCGTCCAACCGCCACCACGTCGTGGCGACATCCGCATCGGGTGCGCGGCGCAGGACACCGCGGCGATCGGGGCTGAGCCAGTACCAGCTGCCGTAACGGTCCCGGTCGGCGCCGCGACGCTCGTCCGGCAACCGCAACGTGCCCCGCGCAGGATGCCGCGAGACGGACTCCCGGTGTGCGAGCCGCAACGAGCCGGTGACGGGGTCCCACTCGAAGTTGCTCGGGTGCTGTGCCGGATCGCCGCGCAGCACCGTTCGCTCCGGCCATGCCGGGTCGGGCTCGCTGCAGGTTGCCCAGTCGGGTTCCTCGACGAGCAGGTGGAAGCGGCCGCCCTGCGCGTCGCCGTTCGACACCAGGCTGGACATCGGGCGGGCCATCGTCAGCACTTCCTCGGGACGACCGGCACGGGCACGATGTTCGGCGAGAGCAGCCGCGCACCCGTCAGGCTCGACGGGTCCTCCGGGGCGCCGGCGGTGACGAAGACCGTCGCGTACGGCAGCTCCAGACCGGTCAACCTCACCTCGATGACGTCGTTGGTGATCGTCCCCTGGCGCTTCACCGCGAGCCGCACGCCCTCCACGTAGCGGACCCCGGCGACGCGGGTGACCGCCGCGCCGAGGTCATCGGTGCGCACCCTCGTGCCGAGCGGCCAACCGGTCGGGCTGACGCCGGTGGCCTCGACGGTGATGCCGGAGCCGGCGGGGATGCCGAGGCCCCCCGTGAGCGGCGAGAGGTAGCCGGTGAGCGCGGTGCGGACGCGCTGCTCGACCTCCTCGCGCACCTCGCCCGGCATCAGCGCGATGCCGACCGAGACGACCACCTGCACCCACTTCGGACCGCGCACGAAGATCTCGGTGGTGATCAGGCGGCGCGGATCGAGCCAGGCGCACACGGCTTCGAGCACGTGCGGGTCGATCGTCGCCGGAGGCGTCGGCGCGAGCGCATCCGCCCGCGGCACGACCAGCACCGTCACCGCGCCGGCGACGTCGGTCGGATCGACACCGCTCGCGGCGGTCGCCGCGCGGGGATCGAACAGCGGCAGCACGTCGACCCGGCCGAGGTCGACCCCTGGTGTGCGCAGCACGATGTCGCGGAAGTCTGCGGCGGTCACCGCCCGGTCGCGGTGGCGGAGCCACGAGGGGATGGCCCGCTCCCCCTCGGCGGTGGTCTCCCCCGCCGCGCCTCCCCACGTCGCCAGCGGGTTGCGCACCTTGGTCCCCGGCCGGCCGTCGACGACGTTGATCGCATCGATCGGCACGAGGCCCTGCTGGCCGCCGCCGTGGTCGTACGTCGCTCGGATCGCTGCGTTGAGCGGCACGCGACGACCGTGCAGACCGGACCCGGCGATGATGATCCCGGACTCCGGGTCGAGCGAGCAGACGGCGTCGTCTGGCCCCGCGGCGAACAGGTCGTCGGTCATCTGCCACGGCTCCCACGCGCCGGTGGGCCCCTGGACCTCGACGGTCGCCGGGGACTCGTCGTCGCCGACCAGCACGGGCGCGTTGGCGAGCCGGAACCGCTGATCGGGAGCACCGGAGCCGACGCCGACCCGCTCGTTGGTGACGTGCACCGACTGCACGACGCGCGCCGCGTTGATGCCGATCCACGACAGCACGGCACCCCCCGGCGCGGCGGCGGCGACGCCGGTCGTGCGCCGGCGGACGCGGACCCAGGTGACGATCCTCGCGGCAACGCTGCGGTCCTGCACCACCGGCGGGTGGTCACCGGTGCCCTCCGTGCTCGGATCGGTGTCCCACGGGCCGACGAGCTTGTCGAGCACGGGCAGCTGCACGTCGAGCACGCCAGGTCGGTCGAGCACGTCGTCGGCATAGGTGACGACGAGCCGCTGGTAGGTCGGGGCCGCACCCGGTCCGCTCGCCTCGACGAGCAGACCGGGCTCGCTGCCGGGCACCACCGTCCGACGCGGTTCGAGGCTGCGGCCATCGGTGCTGGCACCCGGCAGCACGGCCAGGGTCAGCGTCGCCCCGGCGAGCACCGGGCGCAGCTGGTCGACGGCGACGACAGGATCGTTGCCGGCGACGGCGACCGCCCGTTCGCTCGCCACCAGTGCGACCCACAGCGAGGCGTCGACGGGACCGGCCACCGGGTCGCTCAGGTCGACGGACGCCGGGGGCACGCCCGTGGCCGGTGGATCGATCTCGATCGGGTCGTAGAACGCGAGCTGCGCCGCACCCGCCGCGCCGAGGAACGGCTCGTGCAACCGCTTGAGGTGCTCCAGGGTGTCGCTGTCGAGATCTGTCCGCGGCCGCTTCCAGAACACGTGCGCCTCGATCGGCAGGACCTCGACCGTCCGCTTCGTGCGGAACTGCACCTTGCCGGCGCGCACGATCGTGCCGGTGGGGACGATCTGCTTCGACTCGGCGCTGAACGCGGCGAACCCGCGTGCCGGCGACGCCGGTCGCAGACCCATCCCGAGCAGCGTCAGGAACGTCCGCCGGGTTGCCTCGGGGATGCGGTTGCTGCGGTAGGAGAGGTTGTCGACGAGATGGGCGAACAGCTGCAGCAGGGTGACGCCGGGATCGCTGTCGTTGAGGTTGGTCCACTCGGTCGTGTGCACCGCGACGCGAGCGCGGACCTCCTGGTAGAGGTCGTCGAAGTTGCGGTCGTCGAGGTCGGGAACGGTCAACGGCATCGCGATCAGCTCCGCAGGGTGGTGTCGACCCGGCCGGCGGTGCCGGTCGCGACGAGCGTGTAGACGACGGTGATGTCGATGGCGCGCGCGTCGTCGACGTTGACGGCGACGCGCACGTCGTCGAGGTCGACGCGCGGCTCCCACGTGGCGATCGCCCGCTTGACCTCCTCCTGGATCAACCGCAGGCTGGCCAGGTCGTTCGTGCCGTAGAGGAACTGGTTGATGCCACAGCCGTACGCCGGGCGTTCGACGCGCTCGAGGCGCGACGTGCGCAGCAGCGTGCAGATCGACTCGCGCACGTTGAGCTCGCCCGCGGACACGGCCAGGCGGCCGTCCAGCCCGACGCGGACCGGGAAGGACAGTCCGCTGCCGTAGAGGTCGGCGAGGGCGCTCACGGCGACGCCGACTTCTGCTTCGGGACGGGGAAGCAGATCTTGAGGAACGGCAGCCACCAGAACACGATGTTCAACAGGATCAGGAAGATGAACATGACGATGAACGCGACGAGCATGATGATCTGCAGCGAGAACGAGCAGATCATCCCGATCGACCACTGCCCCGCCGGTCCCGGCGCTTCTTCCTTCAGCATCTTCGGGGTGACGCGGTCGAGCATGTTGCGCAGGGCCGGTGGCATGTCGATCGCCACGCCGCGGGTGAAGCGACGCAGGTGCGCCGGGTCGGGCAGCTCGATGCGGATCTGGCGAGCCGGCGCGTCGGGGTCGTAGTTGCCGGCGAAGCGGACGACGGCCGAGGGCTTGGAGAGCACGGGGTCGCACGGTTCGTGCTCGTAGACGAGGCGCATCACGAACCGGTCCGCGGTCGCCGCCGGATCGTCCGACCGCGGCACGATCGCGCCGGTGAGCTCCGGAGGCAGCTTCGCCGGCTTGACCTTCGGGTTGTCCTCGTTCAGCGCGGCACCGACCAGGCCGGCGTTGCCCGCCGTACTGCCGTTGAGCTTGTCGAAGAAGTCGGTGGGCAGGCCCAGGCTGACGTCGTAGAGATCGGTCGGCAGATCGTGGGGCTGCCCCGTGACGAGCGGCGCGAAGCTGACCAGCTCGGCGAGCACGGTCCCCAGCTTCTGCTTCGTGGTCACCGCCGGCGTCTGGGTGGTGTCCGTCACGTCGACGTCGATGTCGAGGTACTGCTGCAGTGCGAGGGCGGCAGGAGCGTCGGACGCGACCTGGCTCGTCCCGGTGAGTCCGTCGAGCACCTCGGGCAGGTACTTGCCGAGCCAGTCGGCGAGGTCGAGCAGCAGGAACAACGACGGTTCGTGGACGTCGACCGGTGCACCGGGGGGCGTCGTGATCGCCGCGGCGGCAACGAGGCTCGACCACGCGCCGGCGATGCGCAGCCGGAACTCCATCACCCGCGGGTCGTCGCCCGCCTGCGCGTCGTCGTCGGTGGCGAGCGCGCCGAGCGGATCGGCCAGCGGCGGGGTCGCCGCCGATCGGCCGGTGACGGGCACGTAGCCGTAGTGCACCTGACGGCGACCGGGGTCGTCGAGACCGAGGAGGTGCGCCGACGGCCCGGTCGCGGCGACGGCGTCGACGGACGCGGCGTGCATCGGGTGCTGCTCCTCGCCCGCCACGAGACCGTCGACGAGGCCGGTTGCGACCCAGCTGCTGCTCGCCGGGAGCCACGCCTGCTCCGCGCCGCCCGCCGCGACGCGGCGGATGACGAAGCTGACCCGCTGACCCTGCGGGAGCACCTCGCGGTCGGGCAGGCCGATGCGCCGGCAGACCAGCGAGCCGACGACGAGGTAGAAGCAGCCGTGGAGCGGCCGGTACAGCACGCTCGGCGTGGCGAACGTCCCCGAGCCATCGGTGGGGACGAGCGCGCCGATGCCGCTCGGACCGCTCGGATCCTCGCCCGACATCAGCGCGAGGAAGGCCGGGATGAACTCGTCGGACCGCAGCTCCACGAGCCACGGCCGCTCGAAGCCGGGCTGGTCGACGCCGACGGTGGCGTCCTCCCACAACGGGGACGGCGCGAGCCACAGCAGCGGTTCGCGGTCAGCGGGCGCAGGTGCGAGCATCGTCATCGCTGCCTCACCAGATGTTCCCTGCGCCGGGCGAGTAGGCGGCGGACACGACCGAGTTCGTGATCAGCGCATCGCACTTGACCATCCCGGTGAACGTCGACGCCGCCGACTTGACGGTGACCATGCCGGCCTCGACCTCGACGGTCGCAGCCTTGACGGAGACCTTCTTGGCCGACACGACCGTGACACCGCCCGGCTCCAACTTCAGCGAGTTGCCGCCGCTGTCCTCGAGCAGGACCGTGGCCGGCGAATCGTTCAGCTTCACCCGTTGACCACCGGGAGTCTCCAGGAGCAGCGAGATCGCGCCGGGCGTGTCGTCGAGCGTGATGCGCACCCCCGCGCCGGTGAGGATCGTGCGCTTGCGGTTGCCAATGGCCATCTCCTCCGCCGGCCGGTCCGACCCGTTCCACATCGAACCGATCACGATCGGCTGGCGCGGGTCGCCGCCGGCGAACGCGACGAGCACCTCGTCGTCGGGGTCCGGCACGAAGAACGTGCCGCGCGTCGCGCCCGCCATCATCGTCGCCACTCGCGCCCACGTCTCGTAGCGCGCCGAGCCGCTGTCGGGCGCCCACGGCAGGCGTACCTTGACCCGGCCCTGCTGGTCGGGATCCTGGTTGTCGGTGACGATCGCGACGTGGACGCCGGGCCAGCCCGACTCCGGCCCGGACAGCTCGTCCGCCAGCGGGCGCACACCGCGATGCGCGCCGCTCATGCGCCGATCCCCGCTCGCTCGACGTCGATCTGGGTGCGGTAGCCGCCGACGCGGTCGTACCGATGGCCGACGCGGCTCAGGCGGTAGGTGCCGTCGAACATCGTCCCGAGCCCGTCGAGCGACACCGCCCGCCCCGCCCGCAACAGCGCCAGCCCGTCGGCGACGCCGGCGCCGGTGACGAAGCGGTGGGCGCGGTCGCGGTACAGGCCCGCCGCGATCGAGCGCGCCTCGTCGGCCGTCATGACCGTGTGCATCGTCGTCGTCGCCGGGCGGCTGCCGAACGCATCGGCGAGCAATCCGCCTCCGCCGATGTCGCCGCCGAGGTCGTTGCCGAGTGATGATTGATCGGCGGTCTCCAGCACCGCGCGCTTCGAGGAAGCGTCCCAGCCGGCGACGCGCTGCTCGGTCGCCTGCAGCGCGAGGTCGGCGAGCACCCGGAACTCGAGCAGCTCGCGCCCGTAGCGCAGCACGAGCGGGTCGTCGTCGCGGCGACCGATGTGGAGCGTGCGGCCCTCCAGCCAGACGTCGGCGGCGAGCGGCAGCGCCCGGTCGCGCAGGAACGCGAGGTCGCTCTGGTTGAGCTGGCTGATCGCCACGTGGGCGGGGCCGGGGAGGTCGACGTCGGCCGTGAGCCCGTGGTCGCTGGCGATCTGCTCGGCGATGTCGGCGTCGCTGAGGTGCTCGAACGTGCGCGACCGGCGCGCCATCCGCAGGTCCTGCAAGCCGTCCTCGGCCAGGATCACGAGCGTCGGCCCCGTTGACGGCGAGTAGTCCGCCTCGATCCCGGTGATCCGGCCGGAGAAGATCGTGGCGTGCTCGTCGGGCGGTCCCGCGCCGACCTCGATCGTCATCCCGAAGTCGATCGTGGTTCGGTCGGGGAAGATGTAGCCGGGTCCGCTGTCGGCGACGCCCCAGTTGTCCACGCGGATCTCGCACCGGGCGAGCCCGGTGACGGACTCGTCGACGGTGACCGCGATCACCAGGTCGGCGAAGCCGTCGGGCACGCGGCCGGCGACCTTGACCTCCG
>JAODBQ010000177.1 GCA_025464045.1 Ilumatobacteraceae bacterium | reverse complement strand
GAAGATGCCGAGCATCGCGCCCTTGAGGCCGGTGGGACGATCGTGATCTGCGTGGCCGTGGCCGTGGCCGTGGCCGTGGCCGTGGCCGTGGTCCTGGTCCTGGTCGTGGCCGTGGTCGTCGTCGAGTTCGCTCATGCAGGCTTCCTCGTGGCCGGTGTCGACGCTCCGGTCACGTGATCTGGCAGCTGATCGGCAACGTGGTGGGAGTGGAACAGGGCCTCCTCGACGAGGTGCCGCACATGTGCGTCGTCAACGGCGTAGATCATTCGGTTGCCCTCGCGACGGATGCGCACAACGTGTGCCAGTCGCAGCTTGGCGAGGTGCTGGGAGACGGCGGCTGGTTGGGCACCGATGTGTGCGGCGATCGCCCCGACGGAGTGCTCGCCGTGCAACAACGTCCAGACGATTCGCAGGCGCGTCTCGTCGGCGAGCATCTTCATGGTCGACACCGCGACATCGAACTGGTCGTCGCTCGGCGAACTAGCTGTATGCGCATCCACGCAGATAGAGTAGCGGCTCGATCTCGATCGTCGACATGTAGCAATGACGTCATGAGCTAAGTAACGGCTGTTACTCTGTCCGGATGGGTTGGGTGGGGTGGGCACTCGTCGGTGTCGGCGTGCTGGTCGCATCCTGGGTCCTGATGATCCTGCTGGCCCGGCGTCTCCCGCCCGGACTGGCTCGTGACCTGGCAACGGTCCTGCCCGCCTGCGTGACCACCGCTCGGCGGCTGCGCAAGGACCCGTTGGTCCCCCGACGGGTCAAGCTGGCCGTGGCGTTCGCCGGGTTGTGGGTGCTGTCACCCATCGACCTGATCCCGGAGTTCTTGCCGGTGATCGGTCCGCTCGACGACATCGTCGTCGTGGCCCTGGCGCTTCGCTATGCCGCGAAACGGATCCCACCGGAGCGGTTGCTCGCAGCGTGGCCGGCCGAGCGGCGAATCCTCGAACGACTGGCGCCAGCGGTCGCCACGCTGACTGAAGTGGAGCACGTCTGATGGATGGCAGCCTGTACCGCTGGTTCAACCGCCTCGCCGACCGGTCGGGGTGGGCCCACGGCGTGATGAGGTTCTACGCCAACAACGGCATCATCCTGTTCGGTGTGTTGATCCTGCTCGTCTACCTGCTCGCGCGACAGCACGACGATCACCACGGCGTCGCGGCAGCCGTCTGGTCGGGCGGGGCGGCGTTGGTCGCGCTGCTCGTGGGGCAGTTGATCGGCAGTCCGATCAACCGAGCCCGTCCGTATGAGGCCATGCGCAACGTGCACGTGCTCGTTGACCGCACGACGGACTTCTCGTTTCCCAGCGATCATGCGCTCGTCGCCGGAGCCGTCGCCGGCGGCCTGCTGTTCGCGAACCGGCGGTGGGGGGTCGTGGCCTGTGTCGCAGCTGTTCTGATGGCGTTCGCCCGTGTGTACGTCGGTGCGCACTACCCGGGCGACGTGGTCGCCGGGCTCGCCTTCGGAGCGGTCGTGGCGATCGTCGGCGGCTACCTCCTCGTGCCGTTCCTCACTCGACTTGTCGATCGGCTGGTACGTACGCCACTGCGGCCGTTGGTCGGCAACGGGCGTCGTGCCGCTGCGCTCGCGGAGGCGCGCGAAGGTTGACGTCTGCTGGTGGTGAGGCCGTCCCGTGGGTCGTCATGATCCCGCGCATCCCGTCAGAGCCGTCCCGCTACCGGGTGGCGGTCTGGCGTGAGCTGCGACGGTCCGGTGCGGTGCAGCTGGGCCAGGGCACCTGGGCGCTGCCGCAGAGCCCTTCTACCGGCGACGAGTTGGACAAGCTCCGGACCTTGATCGGGCCGAGCGGTGGCGACATGTTGGTGCTCGGCGCTCGTGCGTGGACAGATGACGACCACGATCGACTGCAGTTGCTGTTCGACGAGGCCCGCCGGGCCGAATGGGCCGAGTTCACTTCGGAGTGCGACAAGGCGTTGGACGAACTGCGCGGTGAGATCGCCAAGCAGAAGTTCACGCTCGCCGAACTGGACGAGGAAGAGCAGAACGTCGAGCGCCTGCGCCGATGGCATCGCGAACTGGCCGTGCGCGATCGCTTCGCTGCCGTCGACCGGGCAACCATGCAGGCCCAGTTCGACGCGTGTGCCGCTGAGCTGGCGCGCTTCACCGAGTTGGTCTACGCCGCTGTCGGGTTCGATTGACGACAGGTGTCGACGCGGCGACCGGCCGCCAACAAGCGGATCGGGCCGCGATTCCCACAGCCTGATCCCAGCCCGGGTCCAGGAAACGACGCAACACCCTCGTGGTCTGATGATCTGACGAGCGGGCGTCGATCGGTGTGGTCACACCGCGTCCCCGTCGAGCTCGGTGTTCGGGCCGAGCAGTTCGGCGGCGAGTTGTTGGACGCGTCGGTGGATCTCGTCGCGGATCGGGCGGACGGCGTCGATGTCTTTGCCGGCCGGGTCGTCGAGTGCCCAGTCGAGGTAGCGCGTGCCGGGGTAGTACGGGCAATCGTCGCCGCAGCCCATGGTGATGACGACGTCGGATGCTTCGACGGCGGCGTCGGTGAGTCGTTTGGGGATGGCGCCGGTGGCATGGAGGTCGATGCCGATCTCGGCCATCGCGGCGACGACCGCCGGGTTGATCGTGTCGGCGGGTGCGGTGCCGGCGGAGCGGACGATGACCCGGTCGCCGGCATGACGGGCGAGGAGCGCGGCAGCCATCTGTGATCGGCCGGCGTTGTGGATGCAGACGAACAGCACCTCGGGTGGCGTGGCGGGGTCGGGTTCAGTCATCGATGTTCTCCAGCGGAGTGGGGTAGAGGAAGCGGATGAGGGCGTAGGCGGCGAGTGCGCCGATGAGTTGCATGAGGATGAACATCGGCGCGGAGGAGGGTTGGATGCCGGCGAAGCTGTTCGAGAGGGTGCGGGCGATGGTGACGGCGGGGTTGGCGAAGCTGGTCGAGGAGGTGAACCAGTACGCGCCACCGATCCACACGCCGACGGCGAACGGCACGGCGTTGGCGCGTCCGGTGCGCACGCAGCCGTGGATCACGAGCAGGAGCCCGATGGTGGCGATCACCTCGGACAGCCAGAGGTGACCGCCCGTGCGCGATCTGGTGGAGAGGTTGATCGCGTCGAGCTCGAACATCAGGTTGGCGAGCACGGTCCCGACGCAGCCGCCGACCGTCTGGGCGATCGCGTAGAGGATGGTGTCGCGGGTGGTGATGGTGCCGAACAGGCGGTCGACGAGCGTGACGATCGGGTTGAAGTGCGCGCCCGAGACCGCCCCGAACATCAGGATCAGCCCGATCAGCGCGCCCGCGGTGGCCGTCGCGTTCTCGAGCAGCTGCAGACCGACGTCGGTCGAGAGGTTGCTGGCCATGATCCCCGACCCGACCACCGCGATGATCAGGAACCCGGTGCCGATGCCCTCGGCGACCAGCCGGCGGCCGAGCGCGACGTGGAGGGTGCCAGTGCCGGTCTCCGGTTGCGAGGACAGGGGGGTCACGCCGCGTGGCCGATCGTCAGGATGGCGCTGATGCGCTGCTCGAGCTCGTCACGTGCTGCGTCGAACGCGTGGCGATCGCCGGATGCGACGGGGTCGGGGATCGACCAGTGCAGCCAGTCCGGTCCGGCGTCGAGCTCCTCGTGGGCACGGTCGCAGACGGTGATCACCAGTCCCGGTCGTGCGCCGACATCGTCGAGGTGCCGGGGACGGTTCCGGGAGAGGTCGAGGCGCCGACGCTTTGCTGCGGCGATTGCTCCGGGGTGGACCCGTTCGGCGGGGTCGGTGCCGGCCGAGGCGGCCAGCTGACCGGCGAGCTCGGTCCACAGCGCAGCGGCGAGCTGCGAGCGTGCGGAGTTGTGGGTGCACACGAACAACGCCGGTCCCACCCCGATCGGCGTTCCGCGGCGGAGATGCTCGAGACCGTCCGGTTCGAGATGGACGTAGCGGCGGCGTCGGTCCCCTGATGATCGATGGCGGCTGATCAGCTCGACGTGTTCGAGCACGTCGAGATGGTGAGCGAGGAGGTTCGACGGCAGGCCGAACATGGCCCGCAGCTCGATCGGCGCCCGGTCCGAGACGAGCAGTTCGTCGACGATCGCCAACCGGACCGGATCACCGAGGGCGGCGTGGCGGTCCGCCCGCTGGCGGACGAGCTCATCGATCACACCGGGAGCATGCCGCTCATCATCCGTTGAGTCAACTTCTACTGAGTGATGTTCACCGGTCGTTCACGTCGGCCGCTCGGGCTACCGAGCTCACCGAAGCAGGTGCCTCGCAGCGCGAAGGATGTCAGCGTCGTCGTCGCCGCCGACGCACTCCGACGATCGTTGCCGTGGTCAGCGCGACCGCCGCCGCGGCGCCGACGAGGACGAGTGCCGGCCGGCCGTGATCCTTCCGTGGCTGCTGCGCTGACGGTGTCGCCGAGGATGGGGCGGCCTCACCTGTCCCGGAAGGAAACGTGATCTGAGCTGACGACGTCTCGGTCGTCAGCCCGGATGTGAGCGAGAGCGTCGCCTTCCACGGCCCGTCCGGCAGTTGCTGGTCCAATGCGACGTACACGTCCCCGCTGTCGCCCGGCGCGAGCGTGGCCGTGATGCGCACCGGAAACGGACCGGCCGACAGCGACCCCGGACCGTTGCTCAACTGCAGCGAGCCGGACAGATCGACGGCGCGCTCGCCGGTGTTGTGCACGATCGCCGCCACGACGGGCTGTCCCGACGGGTCCCGGCTCGCCGTCAGCGACTCGATGGAGAACGCCGTGCGTGGTTCTCCGCCCGGGCCGACCGAGAGGTAGACCCGCACCCCGACGCGGCTGACGAGTGTGACACCGGTGGTGCTGGCCGATTTGGCTTCGGCGAGCGCGACCGCATATCGCTCACCGGCACTGGCGCCGGGAGGAACGACGATCGTCATGGTGACCGGCATCGTCTCGCCAGGAGCGATCGTCGCCCGCTCGACGGAGAAGCTGATCCATGAGGCGAGCTCGTTGCTGGTGTGGCCTTCGGCGACGACGAACACGCCGCCGCTGATCGTGGCCGCCGCCGGGTAGAGATCGACGTCCAAGGCGGTCTGCCCACCGTTGGAGATGCCGAGCTTGCGGCTGATCGTCGTGCCCGGGGCGAGGTGGTCTACGACGTAGCTGTGTGCCCGCGGATCGTCGATGCCGTTCGCCGGGCCCTCCAGCAGTTTGATGCCGACGCCGGGCGGCGCTGGAGGGGCGGTTGCCTCGGTCCGGGTGGCCGGCGCGAGCAGCGCGCACGCGACCACACATCCGAGGACCAGGCAACGCATCGCGCGCACGGGATCAGGCGACGGTCTGGGTGATGGTCCCGACGTACGCACCCGAGAACGGCTTCGTCTGTGAGGCGAGCTGCGCGGTCGGTGTGTACGTGTAGGTCGAGTCGATCCCGTCGCCGGTGATCGAGACCAGTGCGCCGGTCCCGACGACGGCTGGCTCGTCGGTGATCGTGCCGCCGGCGGCGACGGCGCCGCTGATCTCGTCCATCGTGATCTGGTCGGCGCCGATCGTGGCGCTGTCCGCTCCGGCTGTGTGCACCAGATTGGACGCCGTGATCGTCACCGTCCACGCCCCGGTGCGGCCAGCATTGTTGCGTCCGTCGGTGACCACGGTCTGGGGAAGCTGCACCGCCGTGTTCTGCACCAATGTGGTGCCGGCTGTGGGCGTCTGGCTGATCGAGAGCGCACCGCTGGCCACGTCGAACTGCACGGGCTCCGCGGCGTCCGCGTGGGCCGCCATGGGGCTCACCTCGACCCAGCTCCCGGCACATGCGATGACGATCGCGGATATGGCTGCAATGGCCCTGATCTTCATGTTGGTCTCCTTGGTCATCCCGCCCGACTGGCGCCGGTGCTGGGCACCGTGTCTTCGACAAGCTGGGCGGGACCTGAAGGTGAGCGAACGACGATTGACCGGTTGTTGATCTGGACGTCCTCGGCACACCGACGTTGCGCACGTGCAGCCAGCCGCCGGGCGAGCGGAGTGTCACAACATCCAGGAGGATGGGTCACTTCGTCCAGCGGTCGGCGGTGTCGCGGCGAGAAAATAGGTCGAGCCTGGCTGCCGCCGAGATCAACGTTCGCTCAACTGCGGGTTGTGGCTTCAGCTCGACAGAGGTTGCGTCGAGAACATGAGCGGCGGGCTGTCCGCCGTGCGGGAGATGTGATCGATGCTTCGAGTGGGTTTGATGGGCTGCAGTTGTGACAGTTCAAGGCTTGCGTCGGACGAACTTCGCCTCGCAGACCTCAGCGCTTCGCCGGTGCAGACGGTGCACTCGACGGCCGATGCCCTGCGGGCGCTGAGCAGCATCGACTGCCTCCTGCTGTGCTTCGCTCCCGGCGGGATCGAGCAAGCACTGGCCGACGTCGATGACCTGATGCTGGCGGACCCTGGGCTCGCCGTCGTGATCGTCACCGAGGATTGCGATGCGAGCCACGGCCTCGAGTTCCTGCATCGGGGAGCTTCCGATCACCTGACGACCAGCGACGTCCGTGACCACAGGCTGGCTCGCTCGATCACGTATGCCGTGGCTCGATCGCAGGGCGGCCGCACGTCGCTGTTGGGCGAGCATCACTTCCGCTCGATCGTCGAGTCGCTGGGCGACGGCGTGATCGTGCAGAACAGGCAGGGCTTGATCATGTCGCTGAATCATCGGGCCGCCGAGATCTTCGGGATCCCGCACGACGCGACCCTCGGACGATCGTCGACACTTTCCGAGTGGTCACCGTGCGACATGCATGGCCGCGCGATTCCACTCGAGGAACGGCCGGGGCATCGCTGCGTTGCTTCCGGCCAGCCGGTGCGCGACCAACTGCTGACCGTCGACGCCGGTGGGCAATCGCGGGCGTGGGTGAACATGAGCTCGTACCCACTGCGCGATCATCGCGGCGGTGCTGTCTCGGGTGTGGTGACGGTGCTCCGGGACGTCACAGCTCAGCAAGCAATGGCGGAATCGGTCCGCTTCCAAGCCCAACTGCTCGACGCCGTTGGGCAGTGCGTCATCGCCACCGATACCGAGGGCCGGGTGACGTACTGGAACCGTGCAGCCGAGCGGGTCCACGGCTGGCGCGCCGACGAGGTCCTCGGCCGTCACGTGTCGGCCGCCGGGACGTTCGAGTCCGACCCGCGGACCCGAGACATCGTGGATCTAATGGTGCGCGGCGAGAGCTGGACAGGCGATCTGTGGGCGCGCCGGCGCGATGGTTCGCGGTTCCCGATCCTCATCACCAACACGCCGGTGCTCGATGCGAGCGGGAACATGACGGGAGTCATCGGCGTCTTCACCGACATCTCCGAGCGGGTCGCCGACGAGCAGAAGGTACGCCTGCTGTCGAGCATCGTGGAAGCCTCACCCGACGGGATCTACACCACCGACCTGAACGGGACGGTGACCTCGTGGAACGAGGGCGCCGCGACGTTGTATGGCTACCGGTCGCACGAAGCCATCGGCCGTCACATCTCCATCCT
>JAODBQ010000117.1 GCA_025464045.1 Ilumatobacteraceae bacterium | reverse complement strand
GGCATCGCCACCGTGTACCAGGACCTGGCGTTGTGCGACAACCTCGACGTCGTCGCCAACCTGTTCCTCGGTCACGAGCTGACCCGGAACGGCCTGCTCGACGAGTCGGGGATGGAGCACGTCGCCGAAGGCGTGATGAGCCGACTGTCGGTCCACATTCCCAGCCTGCGCACGCAGGTCGCCGCGCTGTCGGGTGGGCAGCGGCAGTCGGTCGCCGTCGCCAGGGCCACGATGGGCAAGCCGGACATCGTGCTGCTCGACGAGCCGACGGCGGCACTCGGGGTGAGCCAGACGAAGGAGGTGCTCCAGTTGATCCGCACGCTGCGCGCCCAGAACCTCGGCGTCGTCGTGATCAGCCACAACCTCGCCGACGTCTTCGCCGTGTCCGACCGGATCATCGTGCTCCGCCTCGGCCGCCGCGTCGCCACGTTCGCCACCGCCGAGACCAACCCCGACGCCGTCGTCGCGGCGATCACCGGCGCCTCCGAGCAGGCCGAGGACGCCGCATGAGCACGCAACCATCCATCGTCGACCCGCGCTTGATCGCTGCCCGCCCGGGCGTCAAGGGGGCGATCAACGACATCGGCCGCAAGATCACCCAGGGCGAGCTCGGCAACATCCCTGTCGTCGTCGCGCTGATCGGCGTGTGGGCCTACTTCTGGTTCGAGAACCACCGGTTCATCTCCGCCGGCAACCTGACCAACCTGATGCTCCAGCTCGCTGCCGGTGGCACGATCGCGATCGGCGTGGTGCTGGTGCTGCTGCTCGGCGAGATCGACCTGTCGGTCGGCGCGATCAGCGGGTTCGCGGCGGCGGTGATGGTCGTGCTCAACCTGCGCCACGGCTGGCCGGCGTGGTTCGCGATCGTCGCCGCGCTCGTCGTCGGCGGGATCGTCGGCCTCGTCCAGGGCTTCTGGGTGACCCGCATCCGGGTGCCGGCGTTCATCGTCACCCTGGCCGGTCAACTCGCGTTGACGGGTGGACTGCTCGCCGTGCTCGGCAAGACGGGTTCGATCTACATCACCAACTCGACGATCATCAGCCTCGGCCAGACGTTCTACAGCGACACCACCTCCTGGATCGTCGCGATCGCGCTGGCCGTCGCCTACGTCGGCTTCACCCTCCGCGACCGCGCCAAGCGGCGCTCCGCCGGGCTCGTCCTGGCGCCCGCGCGCAACGTCGTGTTCCGCCTGACGATGGTCGTCGGCGGGTTGCTCGCGGCGACGCTGGTCTTCGTCCTCGACCGCGGGCTGCCGCTCGTGGTCGTGATCTTCCTCGGGCTGGTGATGATCGTCGACATCGTGCTGCGGCGCACACCGTTCGGCCGCCACGTCTTCGCCGTCGGCGGCAACGCCGAGGCCGCACGACGCGCCGGGATCAACGTCAAGCAGATCCGTCTGACGATCTTCATCGTCGCCTCGATGCTCGCCGCCGCCGGCGGTGTGCTCGCCGCCGCGAGAGGCACCTCGGTCAACCAGTCGTCGGGCCAGGGCACCGTGCTCCTCTACGCCGTCGGCGCCGCGGTGATCGGCGGGACGTCGTTGTTCGGCGGCCGCGGGACGGCATGGGCGGCGCTGCTCGGCTCGCTCGTCATCCAGTCCGTCGACAACGGCATGGCGCTGCTGAACAAGTCGACGAACGTCCGCTACATCGTCACCGGCGCGGTGCTGCTCGTGGCCGTGACGATCGACGCCGTCGCCCGCCGCGGACGCACCAGCGCCGGACGCGCCTGACCATCCGTCAGACGCGCTGCGCCGCGCGTCGGGACGCGGGTCGGGTGATCATGAGCTCGTCGACTGGGCGAACTTGCGCGTCGTCAGCAACGCGAACACGACCGTGATGCCGAGCGCCCAGGCCAGCGCCACCCACGCGTCCGAACCCGCGGGGTAGCCGTTGTAGAGCGCGCGGCAGGCGTTGGTGAGGATCGTGAACGGGTTGTTGCGGGCGAACGGCCGCAGCCAGCTGACCATGTGGCTGACGTCGACGAACGCCGACGAGACGAACGTCAGCGGGAACATCCAGATGAACCCGGCGGAGTTCGCTGCTTCCACGGATCCGACGGAGAGACCGATCAGCGCCTGGATCCAGCTGAACGCGTACGAGAACAGGAACATCAGACCCGTCGCCGCGACCGCGCCCATCACCGTGCCCTGGAAGCGGAACCCGATCGCGAACGCGACCGCGAGCATCACCGCGAACGTGACGACGTTGCGCACGATGTCACTCACCGTGCGGCCGATCAGCACCGCCGACGGGTACATCGGCAACGAGCGCAACCGGTCGATGATGCCCTTGCTCAGGTCGTCGGCGACACCGACGCCGGTGAAGGCGGAGTTGAACAGCACCGTCTGGGCGAAGATGCCGGGGATCACGTACTGCACGTAGTCGATCGGCACCTGCACCGAGCCACGGAACACGTACACGAACAGGACGATGAACATGATCGGCTGGATGGTCGCGAAGACCAGCAGCTCCGGGTTGCGCGGCACTGCACGCAAGTGGCGCGTCGCTTCGGTCCAGCTGTCCTTGATCACCCAGATGAAGCCGGTCGGGGGCTCCTCGATGCGCGCGGGGCCGAGATCGATGGGATCGGCTCGTGTCTCGGTCACGGCGGTCATCGGCCGGCCTCCTTCGTCATCTGCTCCGTCTGCTTGCCCTGTTTGCCCTGCTTCGCCGCCTTCGCCGCGGCCTTCCCCGATTTGCCCTTCGGTGACGTCTCGGCGGTGTCGGACGCGTCTTCGGCGGCATGGCCGGTGATCGCGAAGAACACGTCGTCGAGGGTCGACTGGCGGCCGGCGACGTCGGAGAACGCGACGCCCGCGGCGTCGAGCGCGCGCACGACGACCGGCACCATGTGCTCGACCTTCAGCACCGGGACGACCACGACCTTGTCGCCGTGCACGTCCGCCGTGCTCCCCGTACCGCCGACCGCGCCGACCGCGCCGACCGTGATCTCGCCGCACGCCAGCCCGGCCAGCGCGGCGACGACCCGTTCGACGTCCGCGTCCGGCGCGACCGTGACCTCCAGGACATCGCCCCCGAGCGTCGTCTTGAGCTCGTCGCTCGTCCCGCGGGCGATCACCCGACCGTGGTCGATGACGACGATCTCGTCGGCGAGCCGGTCCGCCTCGTCGAGGTACTGCGTCGTCAGCAACGTCGTGGTGCCGCCGCGCACCAGCTCCTCAATCAGCTCCCAGACCGACTGCCGGCTCCGCGGGTCGAGGCCTGTCGTCGGCTCGTCGAGGAACAGGACCGACGGTCGGGCGATGAGGCTCATCGCGATGTCGAGCCGGCGGCGCATGCCGCCCGAGTACCCCTTGACGACGCGGTCGGCGGACTCGACGAGGTCGAACCGTTCGAGCAGCTCGCGGCCACGCTCACGGGCCTCGCTGCGCGGCATGTGGAACAGGCGACCGACGTGTTCGAGGTTCTCGAAGCCCGTCAGGCGCTCGTCCACCGCGGCGTACTGGCCGGTCAGCCCGATGCGTGCCTTGGCGCGCATCGGCTCGGCGACGACGTCGATGCCGTCGATGAACGCACGGCCGCGGTCCGGACGGATCAACGTGGTCAGCACCTTCACCGCCGTGGTCTTGCCGGCGCCGTTCGGTCCGAGCAGCCCGACGACCTTGGCGCGATCGACGCGCAGATCGACGCCGTCGAGCGCCTTGGTCTCGCCGAACGCCTTGTAGAGGCCCTCCGCCAGCACTGCGGGTCGGGCATCCGTGGCTGTCGATGTGGTCATCGCGGGCTCCTCGTGGGGGTTCGGCGCACGGCTGTACGACGTCGGGGACGCGCCGAACTCATCGACGCGACACCGTGGGCACCCCATGCTCGCACCCCGCGCGGCGCGGTGGCGGCGGATTTCACCGGCACCCTTCGGTACCGGCCATGCCGTGGCATCATCGGTGACCGTGACGGTGCCGGCTCGATGATCACCAAGCAGGGCAGGTCCGGGCGCGTGCCGCCGTTCCCGATGGACGGCATCGGGCGCGCTGCTGACGGGGTCCTGCGCTACACCTCGCTGCCGGAGTCGGTCGTGGCGATGCTGCGCCGGTCGGTCGAGCGCGATCCGCACGGCGAGGCGATCGTCGAGGTCGGTGGTGAGCGGCTCGAGTTCCGTACGCTGTGGGAACGCGCCGCGCGGGTTGCCGGTGGTCTGCGCGCGGCGGGGGTGCGGCGCGGCGACCGGGTGGCGATCCACCTGCCGAACGGCGTGCCGTGGGTGACCGCGTTCTTCGGCAGTCAGCTCGCCGGTGCGGTGGCCGTGCCGGTGAACACCCGCTTCAGCCCCGCCGAGGTGCGGTACGTCGTCGCGGACTGCGGCGCGTCGTACGTGGTCGAACCGGGCGCAGCACTGCCCGACGGCACGCCGTTCGCGGTCGACGACCTGTCGCTCGGGGACCTCGCCGCGATCTTCTACACCAGTGGCACGACGGGCTTCCCGAAGGGCGCGCTGCTCGCCCACGAGTGCCTGCTCGCCACGTGCGAGAACCGCACGAGGGTCACCGGGACGGGCAAGGACCTGGCCCTGCGCAACCTCGTGTCCGTCCCGCTGTTCCACGTCACCGGAACGTGCAGCCAGCTGATGTTCACGGTCTCCCGCGGCGGCACGACGGTGATCATGCCGGCGTTCTCCGTGCAGCCGTTCCTCCACGCGATCGCCGAGGAGCGGATCAACATCGCCACATCGGTGCCCGCGATCTGGTGGCTGGCGATCAACCAGCCGAACTTCGCCGACTTCGATGTCGCCGGGCTCCGCCACCTCAGCTACGGCGGCGCGCCGATGGCACCCGAGCTCGTCGGGCGGGTGCGCGAGGCGTTTCCGAACGCCAGGCTCGGCAACGGCTTCGGGCTCACCGAGACCACCGCGATCGCCACCTTCCTGCCCAACGAGTGGTGCGAGCTGCGGCCCGAGACCGTCGGCTTCGCGGCACCGGTGGTGGAGGTCGACCTCCTCGACGTCG
>JAODBQ010000070.1 GCA_025464045.1 Ilumatobacteraceae bacterium | reverse complement strand
GTTCGACGCACTCCGACAGCTGGCGCCCACGCTCGCCCGACCGATCGGCGAGCGCTTCCTCGCCACCGGTCTGGGGATGCTCGGCACCGTCCGCCTGGACGGTTCTGCTCGTGTCAGCCCGATCGAGGTGACGATCCAGGACGGTCACCTCTACGTCGGTTCCATGCCGGGTGCGCGCAAGGCGCAGGACCTCGCCCGAGATGCCCGGTGCTGCCTCGTCACGCCCTTGGCCGATAAGCACGACACGTCCGGCGAGGGCAAGCTGTTCTGCCTGGCCCGCTTCGTCGACGACGAGGAGGAGGCGGCGCGGGTGCTGGGCAACGCCCTCGCGGCGGACGTCGACCTGGACGCGTTCGCCGGCTCGCCGTGCTTCGAGCTGCAGATCGTCGGCGCCGCGTGGCAGTACGTCGAGGGCGAGACCTTCCGGACGATCAGCTGGTCGGCCGCCACCGGGCTCCGCCGCCGCGAACGCGTCGGCCCGAGCGGTGCCGTGCAGGACGTCGCGGTCGACGACACGTCCGGCGCGCCCGGTGGTGTCGCCCCAGTCGTCTGAGGCATCCGCCCCGCCGGTGGTCCGAGTCGTTGGAGCGGGCGCGAGTCGCTGGGCGTGGTTGTCCCGGTCCGGCGACTCGGGCCTGCCGTTCCGACTCGGACTCCGACGCTCCGACTCGGACTCCGGCCTGCCGACCCGACTCGAATCGGAGACGCGGGGTTCAGCCGCGCGCGGCTCCGGGGTTGAAGCCGCCGGCACCGACGCGACGCTGGGTCGTGGTGGCGTTGGTGGCGCTCGTCGCCGAGCTCGGGAGCGGCTTGTTCAGCGTGGCCAGCACGACCTGTTGGCCTGCGGTGAGCCCGGAGGTGATCTCGGTCCACACCGGTCCGACGACGCCGACCTGGACGGCCACGCTCGTCGGGGTCGAGCCGTCGATGACCGTGACGGCGTGCAGCGCACCTTCCGTCGTCACTGCCGACGTCGGCACGGTCAGCGCCGCAGCGGTTGCGCCGGTGACGACGGAGACCGAGCCGATGCCGCCGTTGTGCAGCGCCGAGGTGTCACCGTCGAGGGCGATCGCCACGCCGAAGCTGGTCGTGCCCGATGACGACGTGGTCGGCACGAGCGCCACCGAGACGACCTTGCCCGAGTAGGTCGTCGACGTGCCGTCCGGCAGCACCGTGGCGGTTGCGCCGACCTTCACGTCGGCGACCTTGGCGAGGCTGACGGTGGTCGTCGCCTCGTAGCCGCCGTTGCCCTGGACGACGATCTGTTGTGTCGTCGAGGCGGCGGTCACCGAGTCGCCGGCGGCGACGCCGACGCTGATCACCTGACCGCCGACGGGCGAGGCGATCGTCGCCTGCCCGACCGTGAGGTACGCGACCGCCAATGCGGACTGCGCCGAGTCGACGGCCTTCTGGTAGGCGATCAGATCGGCTGCGGTCGGCGTCTTGGCAGTGGTCCCGCCGACGCTGCGCGAGCTGCTCCCGGTCGAGCCGCCTCCGCCGCCGCTGCTCGCGCCGGTGCGTCCCGAGGCGCTGTCCGGCACCGAGCTCGTGCTCGAATCCGTCGAGGTGCCATCCGGGCCGCCGTTGGAGTTGGAGCCCGATCCGGTGGCGGTGGCCGGCTGGTTGATCGTCGACGGTGTCGCCACGGTCGTCGAGCTCGCACTCGGCGACGTGGTCGACGTCGTCGCGCTCGGCTCGGTGGTGGTCGGCGTAGCGGGGGACGGCTCCGTCGTGGTCGGCGCCGTTGTCGTCGGAATCGTGGTGGCCGTGGTGGGCGTGGTGGTGGGCGTGGTCACCACCTGGGCGAGCTGTGCGAGCAGGTCGTCGAGGTTGGTCGATGCCGTGGCGAGCGTGTTCTGCGCCGTGCGCACCGCGGCCTGCTTGGTGACGACGGTGTTCAGCGCCGTCTGACAGGCGTTGACCGCGCTGTTGATGGTGCCGGGATCGGTGCTCGTCGGGTCCACGCCGATCGCCGAACAGACCTGCGTGGCCGAATCGAGTGCGGTTCCGGCCTCGGCGATCGCGGCATCGACGGCCTGCTGACCGTTCAGGACCGCGTGTTGCGCGGCGGAGAGACCGCCGTCGTCGACGGCTGCCACGGTGGCCGGGAGCGCCGCGAGGGCTCGCTCGACCGCCGCGTCCGAGAGCACGTACGAGGAGCCGAACGAGCCGCCGGTGAGCGAGGAGACATCCTTGCCGTCGAGCGCCTCCGCCAGCACGAGCTTGGCCTTGTCGAGCGCCGCCTCCTCGGCGCGCACGTTCACGAGCAGCGCGCTCGTGTCGAGCGTGGCGAGCGCCTGGCCGGCGGTCACCGTGTCGCCGACCTTCACGTCGACGGTGGCCACGGTGCCCGCGAGCGGGAAGGCGACGTCCGCCTGGGCCACCGGTTGGATCGTCGCGACGCCGTCGATCGTCGCGCTGACGTCGTGCTGTCCGACCACGGCGGTGCGGTAGCTGGTGGGCGTCTTGCCGGTGGTCTGGGCGACCGCGATGCCGCCACCGGCGAGCGCGACGAGCACCACACCGGCGGTGACAGCGCGGCGGATGCGACGGCGGCGGCCGTAGCTGCGGCTCGTGACCGAGGTCGGGAACAGCGACGCAGCGCGGTGGACGGGATCATGCTGGGGGGCCATGGCTCACTCGCTCCTGAGGGCATCGATGGGAGCGAGGCGGGCGGCGCGCGACGCTGGGTAGACCCCGAACACGATGCCGATCGCCATCGCCATCGCGATCGCTCCGATCGAGGCGGACGTCGACAGGATCACTCGTGAGTCGCTGATGTGGGGGAGGATCGCCGCGCCGGCGAAGCCGACGGCCACCCCGAGCACGCCGCCGGCGAGACCGAGGATCGAGGCCTCCACCAGGAACTGCCGGCGGATCAGCCGCGGCCGACCGCCGAGGGCCTTGCGCAACCCGATCTCGCGGATCCGCTCGGTGACGGAGACGAGCATGATGTTCATCACGCCGATGCCCCCGACGAGCAGTGAGATCACCGCGATGCCGGCGAGCATCACGGTGAGCGTGTCGTTCACGGAGTTCGCGGTGGACAGCAGCGACGCTTGCGTGGCGATCGAGAAGTCCGCGCTCGTCGCCGTCGTGATCCCGTGGGTGTTGAGCAGCAGCGCGTCGGCCTCCTGGTACGCCGCGGAGAGCGTGCCGGACCCGGTGGCCTTGATGTAGATGGAGCTCACCGAGTCTCGCGACGCGCCGCCGACGAGCAGCTGCGAGTACGTGCTCTGGGGAACGAGCGCGACGTCGTTGTTGCGCGTCGAGTCGGACGAGCTGAGCTCGTCGAGCACGCCGATGACCTTCAGCGAGACGTTGTTGACGGTGACCGTCTGACCGATCGGGTCGAGCGTGGCGAACAGCTCGGTCGCCGTCGCCGGACCGATCACGACGACCGGCGCGATGCCGGCGTCGTCGGCGGCGGTGAGGAAGCGACCGGCGGTCACCTCGCGCGAACGCACCTCCTGCCAGGTGGCCGAGGTCGCCGTGAGCGTGGTGGTCCAGTTCGTGGTGCCGTAGTCGACCTGGACGTTGGACGTCGTCTCGGTGGCCACGGCTTGGATGTCGGGCGCAGCATCACGGTTGGAGAGCGCCGCTGCGTCCTCGAGCGTCAGCGTCGATGCGCTGCCGAATCCACCGCGCACGCCGGTGCTGCTGGTCGTGCTGCCGGGCGAGACGACGAGCAGGTTCGTGCCGAGGGCGTTGATGCTCTCCTGCACCTTCGACCGCGCGCCCTGCCCGAGACCGACGGTGAGGACGACCGCGCTGATGCCGATCATGATCCCGAGCATGGTCAGCGCCGACCGCAAGCGGTGGGTGCGCACCGCGTCGCCAGCGGTGCGGAACGTGTCGCGCCAGTTCACGCGCCGACCGCCGCTGCCGTGGGGACGAACACGCCACCGTCGCGGATCATGACCGTGCGCTGGGCTCGCGCGGCGACATCGTGCTCGTGGGTGATCAGCACGATCGTGCGCCCGGCGCGGTGCAGCTCGTCGAGTAGCGCGAGCACGTCAGCCGTCGCGGTCGAGTCGAGGTTGCCGGTGGGCTCGTCGGCGAGGATCATCCCCGGCTCGGTCACGAGCGCACGGGCGACGGCGACCCGCTGCTGCTGACCACCCGACAGCTCGCCCGGCTTGTGCTGCGCCCGATCGGCGAGGCCCACCACGTCGAGCGCCGCCAGCGCCCTGGCCTTGCGCTCCGCCGGCCGGACCTTGGCGTAGACGAGCGGGAGCTCGACGTTGCGCCAGGCGGACAGGTAGGCGAGCAGGTTGAACTGCTGGAAGACGAAGCCGATGAACCGGTTGCGCACATCGGCGAGCTGGTTCTCGTCGAACGTCTGCACGTCGTGGCCGGCGAGGCGGAAGACGCCCGACGACGGCACGTCGAGGCAGCCGAGGATGTGCATCAGGGTCGACTTGCCGGACCCGGACGGACCGGTGATCGCGACGAACTCGTTCTCCTCGATGCGCAGCGAGACGTTGCGCAGGGCGGCGACCTCGATCTCCCCGGTGCGGTAGATCTTGGACACGTCGAGCAACTCGAGCACCGGGACCGGGTCGCGGGTCGACTGGTCGTACGGCGGCTCGACCGGGAACGGTCGGGGCCCGAGCGAGTCGGCAGGTAGCGAGCGTTCGGCCGACTCGTCGGTCGTGTGGCTGGCATCGCGCGGCGCGGCCATCAGCCGGCCGCCACGGTGGTTGCGGGCTCGGCGGGAGTCTGGGCCGCGGGTGTGGCGGCGCCTTGCCCGCCGGGGGCGCGCTGACCGCCGCCTCCAGCTCCTCCAGCGCCTCCAGCTCCTCCGCCGGGGAATCCGCCTTCGCCCCCGAACCCTCGGCCGCCCTCGCCGGTGCCGGTCGCGGTGCCGGTGCGGCCGGTGGTGCCGGTACCGGTGACCGTGATCACGACCTCGTCACCGGCCTGCAGCCCGGACGTGATCTCGATCTGGTTCCCGACGGTGGAGCCGGTGACCACCGTCTTCTTCTCGGTCGGGCCGGTCTCGGTGCCGTCCGTGGAGACGGTGACGGTCGAGGTCGTGCCGGTCGTCGTGACGGCAAGCGCGGGGATCAGCACCGCCTGGTGCGTCGCGGTGACGATCTCGGCTGTCGCGCTGGAACCGACGAACACCTTCGTCGCGTCGGCATCGAAGGTGGTGGTGACGGTGTACGAGGCGACGCCGGCGGTCGCGCTCGCGATCTTGCTCACTGCGCTGACCGTGCCCGCCGCTGTGGCGCCGGCGGTCGCGGTCGTGGCGCCGGTGCCCGTGCGTGTGCCCGTGCCGCCGGCCCCGGTGCCGCCGGCCCCGGTGCC
>JAODBQ010000065.1 GCA_025464045.1 Ilumatobacteraceae bacterium | reverse complement strand
CGACGTCGCGCTCGACGCGGAGGATGATCTTCTCCAGTGCGTCGGTACGCCGCGGCGCCGACGATGGGCATCGCTGACGGCGTCGACGAGGTGCACAAGGCCACCGTCGCCCGCCGGGTGCTGAAGGACTACCGCCCCCACGACGGCTACTTCCCCACGGAGTACATCCCGTACAAGCGCGAGGAGGCGTGGAAGAAGATGGAGCCGGTGTTCGGCCGTCGCTTGTCGTCGCTCAGGCGGTCCGTCGGTCGAACGGGACGCCGAGCGCCGACGGCGTGCGGCTGTTTCGGCCGCGCAGCACCAGCGCCACGAGCGTCACCGTGTACGGCAGTGCGAGGAACACCTCGTAGGGGATGCCGGTGCTCGTGCCCTGCAGCCGCAGCTGCACCGCGTCGCACAGGCCGAACAGCAGCGCGCCAACGGCGCACGGCAGCGGCCGCCACCCGGCGAACACCACGAGCGCCAACGCCACCCAGCCGCGCCCGGCGGTGACGTTCTGGATGAACAGCCCGAGCGGTCCGCACACCAGCACCGCGCCGCCAAGTGCGGCCAGCGAGGAACCGCCGATGGTGGCCAGGAACCGGGTGCGGGTGACGTCGTAACCGAGCGCATCGGCGGCGACCGGCGACTCGCCAACGGCCGAGATCACCAGGCCGGCCACCGTCGAACGCATCAGCCCGAACACCCCGGCGAGCACCACGAGGGCGAGCACGATCAGCGGCGGCATGCCGATGCGCTGGATCGGCGGCGGGTTCTGACCGATGGAGAACGAGTGCTGGTAGATGTAGCTCGTCGCTGCCCCGGCGAGGATGGTGAAGGCCAGCCCGCTGACGATCTGGTTGGCGCCGAGGCCGATCACCACGAGCGCGATCAGCAGCCCGCACACCGCGCCCGTCACGAGGCCGGCGAGCAGGCCGAGCCATGGCGACCCGGTCTCGTGCGTCACCAGGTAGCCGGCGAGCGCACCGCTGACCATCAGTCCTTCGAGGCCGAGGTTGAGCACCCCGGCGCGCTCGCAGATCAACGCGCCGAGCGCAGCGAGCACGACGGGCAGCGCCAAACGGATGCCGGCGCTGAGCGTGGCCAGCGAGAGGACGACGTCCATCAGCGCCCGTCACGACCGAGGAGGCGCACGGCGACGGCGTCGCCGATGACGACGACGATGATGATCAACGCCTGAATCACACCGACCAGGGTCGACGGCAGCTGGTGCTGGCGCTCGGCGGCGTCGAAGCCGATCGTCAGCCCGGACACCGCGAGCGCGGCGACGAGCACGCCGGCGGGGTGCAGTCGCCCGAGGAGGGCGACGATGATCGCAGTGAAGCCGTAGCCGACACTGAACTCGCCGTTGATCCGGTTGGTCACCCCGGCCACCTCCACGTAGCCGGCGATGCCCGACAGCGCCCCGACGATCGCCAGGACGGCGAGCACCATCCGTCCGGTGCGCACCTCGTTGGCCCGCAGGGCAAGGGGATTGTGTCCGATGACGTCGACGCGGAAGCCGAAGCGGCTACGGGTCACCGCCACCCACGCGATCGGCACGAGCGCGACGGCGATCACGAAGCCGGCATGGACGTTGACGCCCGGCACGATCGGCAGGCTGGCGTCGCCGATCACCCGGCTCGCCGGCACGAACGACTTCGGGTCGCGGATGCCCTTGCGGATCATCCACTGCATCACGGCGGCGGCGATGTAGGCCAGCAGCAGGCTGGAGATGACGATGCTCGTGTTGTACCGGTTGGCCAGCACGGCAGAGATGCTGCTCCATGCCGCGCCGACGATCCCGGCGACGACGATCGCCAGCACGACGAGCACGAACGCAGGCAGGTCGCGCACCCCGTCGGCGGTGACCACGGCGACCGCAGCCGTCGCGCCGAGGACGAACTGACCCTCCGCGCCGATCGTGAACAGCTTGGCCCGGTAGGCGATGGCCAGCCCGAGACCCATGTAGATCAACGGCGTGGCACCGATCGCCGTGCTGCGCAGGCCGCGCTTGGCGACGAACACGCCGCGCACGACGTCGGCGTAGACGGCGAACGGGTTCTCCCCGTCGCGGGCGATGAGCACCGCGCCGATCGCCAGGGCGACGACGATCGCCGCCACCGGCACCCCGCCGACGACGGCGATGCGGCGCAGCGACGTACCACCGCCCTCGACGACATCCGGTTCAGCCGGATCGATCTCCACCGCCACGGTGCTCATGCATGCCCGCCCATCGCGAGGCCGATCGTCGAGCGATCGAACGGGCGGGCGAACTCGCCGGTGACGACACCGCGCGACAGCACGATCACCCGGTGGGCGACGGCCAGCAGCTCCTCCAGCTCGGCGCCCATCCACACGATCGCTGCCCCGCCGGCCGCCGCGTCGAGCAGGCGCTCGGCGACGGTGGCCGAGGCGCCAGGATCGAGGCCACGCGTGGGGTGGCAGGTGATCACCGCGTCCGGCGCCTCGCCGAGCTCGCGGGCGAGCACGAGCTTCTGCGCATTGCCGCCCGACAGGTTGCGCACCGGTGCGCCCGGTCCCGCGCTGCGCACATCCCACTGCGCCAAACGCGGCGCCGCCGCTCGCCGGCGGGCCCGC
>JAODBQ010000055.1 GCA_025464045.1 Ilumatobacteraceae bacterium | reverse complement strand
ACGCCGACCCAGCTGACCTTCAACGCCGCTCAGCAGGCCTCCTTCGGCGGCGAGCGGTTCCAGGTATTCGAGGTCGAGGTGCCTGCACGCACGCCGTTCCGCATCGACGCCGAGAGCAACGTCGACGACTCCTCGGTGTACGCAGACACCTACGTGATGCGCGGCGGGCGCTGGCGCGAGCACTACCTGTCCGATGGCGAGCAGTTCGACGTCGCGACGCGGGTGCGCATCGTGGTCGACCCCGGCTGCGACGACCGCGACTCGGGCGCGATGGTGTTCACCTGTGGATCGTTCGCGCGGCCCGGGTTCGTCGTCGGTGCGCTCGCCGACGTCTCGGCCGACGTGCCGTTCCTCGGGTCCGGTTCGCTCGACGTGCAGCCGTTGCAGGCGGTGGCCTTCCACTTCACCGTCGACCACGAGACCGACGCGATGCTCGTCGGCACGGACGGCAACGGCTCCAGCGCCTACCTCACGTTGGGCGAGCCCGGCGTCCTGCGCAACGACGACGGCTCCTACCACTTCGTTCCGGGCGACTACACCGCCGCGTACAGCAACAGGACAGCCGATGTCGTCAACGTGACCGTCAGCTTCGTGGAGGTCCAGGTCGTCAACGTGCAGAAGCCGAGCAACATCTCGCTCGACTCGCCGTCGACGACGTTCGACCTGGTCGCCGGCCAGGAGATGCGCTTGTCGGCCTACGTCCCGACGGGGGAGTCCGTCGTGATCCGCGCCCGCCCCGACGGTGACCAGGACATCGTCCTCACCGTCTCGTCCTCGCGCGGGGAGATCTGCGGCGAGCTCGACCGCGGCAACGCCGGTGGCCGGGGCTCGTCCGAGCAGTGCCGGTTCACCGTGTCGACCGGAGGCAACTTCGGCGTCGTGCTCGCCGGTGTCCACCCGTCCGACCTGACCGGCACCGTGACGGTGACGATCACGCGCAGCTGAGCGTCAGTCATCCGGCGCGGCGAGGTTCGCGGGCGCGAGCACCTTGCCGTGCCCGCAGCGCCCGGATCGTCGCCGGGGACGCGGGTAGGGTGACCAACGCCTCCCGGTTGGACGCCTCGTGGTTCGGACACAGCGTTTCGAACCGGCCCGACGCCTTGTCCGAGTCGATCGAACAGCCGCGTGGCCACCACGCTCAACCCAAGGAGCTCCGATGCCGGAGAAGTCGCCGCAGAAGCCCGCCGCCAAGAAGGCCGGCAAGTCGCTCAAGGAGAAGCGCGACGCGAAGCGTGAGAAGAAGGAGCAGAAGCCGCTCGGCGGCAAGTAGCCCCGGCGGCGCGTCGCCCCGGCGGGATGGCCGGCGGCTCGTTCCTGCGATCGTGGCGCGGCTCGCCTAGATTGCCGACGATCGCATCCTGCCCCAGCACGCCGAGGTCCATCTCCGAACCATGAGCTCCACGTCCGACTTCGCCGTCCGCGCTGCCATCGTCGGTCTCGGCATCACCGAGACCGGCCCGGTCTACGGCCGTTCGGCTGCGGACTTCGCCGCGCAGGCCGTACAGCTCGCCGTCGCCGATGCGGGCCTGCGCATGGACGACGTCGACGGGCTCCTGGTGTCGAGCGGGGTGTCCGGAGGCGTCCACATCGGGTTGGCCGGCCAGCTCGGGCTCACCGACCTGCGCATGCTCAGCCACATCTCCCAGGCCGGGTCCACCGCCGGGGCCCAGGTGCAGCTCGCCGCCCTCGCGATCGCCGGAGGCCTCGCCACCACGATCGTCTGCGTGCACGCCGACGCACCGCTGAAGCCGAAGGTCAAGTCCGGAGACGCATATCGCCAGGCGGCGGGCGGCGCCGCCGCCGGCTTCGCCGGGTTGGCGATGGTGGCCGGTCCGCGCACCCCGACCGCGGGATACGCGCTCGCGGCCCGTCGGCACATGAACCACTACGGCACCACGAGCGAGCAGCTCGGTGCGATCGCGGTCGGACAGCGGCAGTGGGCGAGCAAGAACCCTCAGGCGTTCTTCCGTGAACCGATCACACTCGAGGACCACCAGGCGTCGCGCTGGGTCGTCGAGCCGCTGCACCTCCTCGACTGTTGCATGGTGTCCAACGGCGGCGTCGCCGTGGTCGTCACGTCCGCCGAGCGGGCGCAGCACCTCGCGCAGCCGCCGGTCCACCTGTGGGGATGTGCCCAGACCCACCCGGGTTACCGGATGGAGCGCGGCTCGGCGTGGGGACTGCGCAGCGGCGCGGCGATCTCCGGTCCGGCAGCGATGGCGATGGCCGGGATCACGCCGCGCGACGTCGACGTCTGCGAGATCTACGACTGCTACACGTACACGGTCCTGATCACGCTCGAGGACTACGGCTTCTGCTCGAAGGGCGAAGGCGGCGCGTTCGCCGCGAGCGGCGCGCTCGCCCCGGGCGGCGCGCTGCCGACGAACACCGGCGGCGGCCAGCTGTCGAGCTTCTACCTGTGGGGGATGACACCGCTGTCGGAGGCGGTCATCCAGGTGCGCGGACAGGGGGGCGAACGGCAGGTCGAACGTCACGACGTCGCCGTCGTCAGCGGCAACGGTGGCGTCCTCGACTTCCACAGCACGCTGGTGCTCGGCGCCCAGCCGCGGGCCTGAGGAACTCGATGAGCGACTTCACGATCGAACGCAACGAGGCCTCTGCGCCGTTCTTCGACGCCGCCCGCGAGGGTCGGCTGCTCATCCGCCGCTGCACGGTCTGCGGACGACTGTACCCGCCGCAGCAACGGCGGTGCGTGGACGGCGAGCCGCTCGAGTGGGTGCCGGCGACGGGCGCGGCGACGTTGATCTCGTGGGCGGTGGACCACGGCGCGGCCGTGGCGCCGGATCTGCTGAGCGCGGCGGGCGACGGTTCGGTGATCGGTGTGGTCGAGCTCGAGGAGGGCCCGTGGATGAACGCCGCGCTGCCCGGCGTCGATCCCACGCAGCTCCGTGACGGCATGCCGATGCGCGTCGAGTTCGCCGTGTTCGGGGAAGCCGTCCCCGTCTTCCTCCCCGCCTGAGCTCGGGCCGCAGCGCCGGGATCGGCACGCGATCGAGGCGGCGCGGACGCTCCGGCAACAACCGCAGGCGGTGGTCGTCTACACTGATGATGTGTCCGATTCGGCCCACTACCAGGAGGTGGACGACCACTCTTTGTGGTATCGGGCGCGCATGGCCGCCGTCCCGGTCGTCCTCCTGGCCGTCGCCGGCGGCTTCGGGCTCCATGCCCTCGCCGGCTCGTCGGCCCACCAGATCGAGGTCACGTTCGACTCGGGGCACGCCGTCACGACCGTGACGTTGCCGTACATCGTGCCGGTCGCGGCACCGGTCGTCGCGCAGCTGCCCTCGCTCAACGCGTCACGGGGTCGTGTCCCCCGCGGGCCGGTCGATCCAGCGGCCGGCGGGGCCGGCGGCACGTCCGCGAGCGTCGACGCGCCACCGGTGAGCGTCGAGGTCGTCGTCGATCCCACCCTCGCACCGGCAGCGGCGGACGTCACGGTGCCCGATCCGGCCATCTCGGACGTCGCGCCGACCACAGCGACCGCCGCCGCTGCACCAGTGGTGACGGCAGGTCCTGCGAAGCGCCCGTCGACGACCATGCCGCGCGCCGCGTCG
>JAODBQ010000014.1 GCA_025464045.1 Ilumatobacteraceae bacterium | reverse complement strand
ACGTGGGCATCTGCGCTCCATTAGTGGGTGTGGTGACATCGCGCAGCTACGGTGCAGCTCGACGGGATGACGTCATCGCTGCGACGATCCTCGCCGCGGCGACCGGCGTTCGAAGGGGAGCAGACATGGCGTTCGTACGGGGTTCGGGTGGGCTGTGGCGTTCGCGCTGGGCAGCCGTCGGTGCAGCCGTCGCGGTGACCCTCGGGGCCGGCGGCTGGTTCGTCGCGTCCGCCGCGGAGAGCACGCCGTCGGCGTTCACGGCCATCACGCCGGTGCGCGTCGTCGACTCGCGGGTCGATCTCGGGCTCAGTGGGCCGCTGGTGTCGATGCAACCGAGGGTCGTGCAGGTCACGGGCTCGATCCCGACGGCGGACGGGCCGGCAACCATCGTCCCGGCGGGCGCGACGGCCGTCGTCGCCAACGTCACGGCCACGGATTCGACCTCCGCAGGGTTCGTGACCGTCCGCCCGGGCGACGCCACCGGCATGCCGACGACATCGTCGCTGAACTTCGCCGCAGGAGAGAACGTCGCCAACTCGGTGACCGTGCAGCTGCCGGTGACCGGCAGCTTCCAGGTGTCGTACCGCGCCAGCGGAGGTGCCACGGCCGACACGGTGCACCTCGTCGTCGACGTCGTCGGCTACTACGTCGCCGGCGGAGCCGGTGCCGCCGGTCCTGCCGGCCCCGCCGGCGCGCAGGGCCCAGCCGGAGCGCAGGGCCCAGCAGGGGCGCTGGGTGCAACGGGTGCCCCGGGTGTTCCCGGGGCGCAGGGTGTTCCCGGTCCACAGGGTTCGCCCGGTCCAGCGGCCGCAAGCGTCGCCGCCGAGTTCTTCGCGTTGATGCCGCCCGACAACGCCCCCACCGTGGCGGTCGGAGCAGATGTCGACTTCCCCCAGGACGGCCCGAACACCGGGTCGGGGTTGATCGAACGGCTCAGCGCACACTCGATCCTGCTGAGCCAGATCGGCACGTACAAGGTGTCGTTCCAGGTCCCTGTGGACGAGGCCGGTCAGCTCGTCCTGACCGTCAACGGAACCGAGCTGGCCTACACGGTGGTCGGTCGCGCGACCGGCACGTCGCAGATCGTCGGGATCGCGTTGGTGCAGACCACGGTCGTGAACTCGATCCTCACCGTGAGGAACCCGGAGAGCGGCAACTCGGCGCTGACGATCACACCGCTCGCCGGTGGGTCGACGCCGGTCTCGGCCTCGCTGCTCATCGAGCTCATCGGCTGACGGCGTCCGTCCGGCTCGTCACCGTTCCGTCGACACCGTTCCCTCGGGAAAGGTGCGACGGCTACGGTGGCGACGTGAGCCCGACGCGCTGGCAAGGGGACGTGGTCCGCCCGCAATCCGACGGAGCGCAGGGTTCGTGAGCGCCGCGATCGGGAGCCTCACGGACCGGTTGGATGGTGCGTTGGCGTTGGTCACCGCGGCATCCAACGACCTGCGCGGCGGCTGCGTGGTCGGATTCCACACGCAGTGCAGCATCGAACCCGTGCGCTACGCGCTCTGGTTGTCGAAGGCGAACCACACCTATCGCGTCGCCCTGTTCGCCGATCACGTCGTCGTCCACTTCCTCGACGTCGGCGACCACGATCTGGCCGCGCTGTTCGGTGGCACCAGCGGCGACGACGTCGACAAGTTCGACCGCTGCGACTGGGAGCCCGGGCCGGGTGGCGCGCCGTTCCTCACGGGCTGCCCGAACCGGGTCGTGCTGCGCAGGGTGTCGTTGTGGGACGACGGCAGCGATCACGTCTGCCTGGTCGGCGAGGTCGAGGACGTGCGCGTCGTCGCCGACTTCGCGCCGTTGCGGCTCTCCGCCGCGTCCGACATCGAGGCCGGTCACGCCGCGCAGGACCGGCCATTGCCCGACGACGTCAGCGCCAACGGAGAGCCGTCCACCGAGCACCCGCCGATCGATCTCGCGTCGCTCGACCGGGCCACCCGCGACGGTCTGGAGGACATCGCCGCCGGCTCGGGGCACCAGATCGACCTGTCACCGCCGGACGCAACGTAGGCCGTCGCGCTCCCGAGCGTGCTCGGCGTTTGAGAGCGCGCCGGCGTGGCTACAGGTACCGCGGTTGGCGTCAACCACCTTTCGGTCCGCGGGGGGTGTCGAGAGCTTGGGAGTCGTGACATGGATTTGCGCACCGAACGTGTGAGCGAGACCGTGACCAGATACCTCGTCCACGCGAACGTCGGCCCGGACAGTCGTGTGCTCCTGGTGCGTCCCGACGACGGGGCGATCATCACCGGGTGGCGGCCCGGGCCGGACTCGACGACGGTCGAGGGCCAGTGGGTCTCGCCGTTCGGCGACCTCGCCGCGGTCGTCGTCGGGGTCGACCTCGACCTCGAGCTGGACGTCGACCCGCACGTGCTGTCGCTGGCGAGGCCGCGCGTCGCGTAGGCGCCGCGCCCGAAGCGGCGCAGCGGCGATCGACGTGCGATGGCGCTGCAAAGCTCGCAGGTGTGGACGACGGCATCGAGGAGCACGGCGCCGCGGTGGCGCACGACGTCAACCCGCTGCTGAGCTCCGCGCCCGAGCACGGCGAGAGCGCGACAACGGTGCTGATCGCGTTCGTCGCCAACGTCCTCGTCGCACTCGCCAAGACCGCGGCCGCGCTGGTCACCGGATCGGCGTCCCTCGTGGCCGAGGCGGCGCACTCGTGGGCGGACGCCGGCAACGAGATCCTGCTGATCATCGCCAACCGGCGCGCTGCCAAACCACCGGACGAGTCGCACCCGCTGGGCCACGGGCGCGAGGTGTACGTCTGGTCGCTGTTCGCTGCGCTCGGGCTGTTCGCCGCGGGCTCCGCGGTGTCGGTCACCCACGGCATCACCGAGCTGATCCACCTCCAGCCGGCCGACGACTTCCTCGTCGGCTACGTGGTGCTGCTCATCGCCGGCGTGCTGGAGGGGATCTCGTTCCTCCGATCCGTGCGCCAGATCCGCCGCGAGGCGACGACGTTCGATCGCGACGTGTTGGAGCACGTCCTCGCCACCAGCGACCCGACCCTGCGTGCGGTCTTCGCCGAGGATGCCGCCGCGCTGATCGGGCTCGTGATCGCCGGAGCCGGACTGCTCGCCCACGAGATCACCGGCTCGGCCGTGCCCGATGCTCTCGGATCGATCGTGATCGGCGTGCTGCTCGGGATCGTGGCGATGATCCTGGTCAACCGGAACCGGGAGTTCCTCGTCGGCGAGCTCGTCGATCCCCGTGTGCGATCCGCTGCGCTCCAACTGCTGATGGCCATGGCGGAGGTCGCCCGTGTGACGTACCTCCGTGTGGAGGTCGTCGGTCCGCGGCAGGTCAACGTCGTCGCCAACGTCGACCTCACCGGCGACGACCGCGAGTCACTGCTCGCGGTCCGGCTCCGCGATCTCGAGGCGCGGCTCGTCGAGCTCCCCGCCGTGGTCGGTGCCGTGCTCAGCCTGTCGGCGCCGGACGAACCATCCCTCCAGTGAGACCTGTCGGCGGCGGAGCCCGGGTGGGCGCGACAACTGCGACATCTCGCAGGAACCGCGCCCACTCGGGGGCTGGCTGGGCACCGGGGGCGGAGACGGGGCGCCGTTAGCCTGCACGAGATGAGCGTCGCCACCCGGCCGCAGTTCGTGTTCGACAACTCGTACGTCCGTGAGCTGCACGGCCTGTACGAGCCGTGGCAGGCGGCGACGGCGACGTCGCCGAGGCTGTTGGCCCTCAACGAAGCGCTCGCCCACGAGCTCGGGCTCGACGTCGAGGCGCTGCAAGCTCCGGACGGTGTCGCGGTGCTCGTCGGCAACGCCACGCCCGAGGGCGCGTCGCCTGTGGCGCAGGCGTACGCCGGCCATCAGTTCGGCGGGTTCTCGCCGCGGCTGGGCGATGGTCGTGCCCTGCTGGTCGGCGAGGTGCTCGACGCGCACGGTCGGCGCCGCGACCTGCATTTGAAGGGCTCCGGTCGGACGCCGTTCTCGCGCGGCGGCGACGGCAAGGCAGCCGTCGGCCCGATGCTGCGCGAGTACGTCATCGGCGAGGCGATGCACGCGCTGGGCATCCCCACGACCCGCGCTCTCGCCGTCGTGGCGACCGGTGACCTGATCGAACGCGAGACGATGCTCCCCGGCGCGGTGCTCGCCCGCATCGCCTCGAGCCACCTGCGCGTCGGCACGTTCCAGTACGCGGCGACGCACGACGACCACGACACCCTCGTGCGCCGCCTCGCCGATCATGCGATCGCCCGTCACCACCCCCGGGCGCTCGACGCCGGGAACCCGTACCTCGCGCTGTTCGAGCACGTCGTCGAGGCCCAGGCATCGCTGGTCGCGCGCTGGATGCTCGTCGGGTTCATCCACGGCGTGATGAACACCGACAACATGACGATCTCCGGCGAGACCATCGACTACGGGCCGTGCGCGTTCATGGACGTGTTCGACCCCGACACCGTGTTCAGCTCGATCGATCACGGCGGCCGCTACGCGTACGGCAACCAGCCGGTGATCGCGCAGTGGAACCTGGCCCGCCTCGCCGAGACGCTGCTGCCGCTCTTCGACGCCGAGCGGGATGCGGCCATCGCCGCGGCCACCGACGTCCTGCGCTCCTTCACCGCTCGCTACCAGGCGCACTGGACCGCTGGGATGCGGGCCAAGCTCGGCTTGATCGGTGACGCCCGATCCGCCGCCACCGCCGAACAGGACGACGGCGCCGACCTCCTGATCGACGACCTGCTGACGCTGCTGCGGGCGCAGGCTGTCGACTTCACCTCGTTCTTCCGGGCGCTGTCGACCTCACTGCGCGGTGACGACGCACCTCTCCGGACGCTGGTCGCCGAACCCGCGGCGTTGGATGGGTGGTCGGCGCGGTGGCGGGCGCGGCTGTCCGCCGCGGGTCGCCGCCCGCAGGCGACCGCCGCGGTGATGGACCGGGTCAACCCGATCTACATCCCGCGCAACCACCTGGTGGAAGCCGCGCTGGTTGCGGCGACCGACGGTGACATGGCCCCGTTCCGGCAGCTGCTCGACGTGCTCGCCCAGCCGTTCGACGAGCGTCCCGGCCTCGATGCGTACGCCGCACCGGCTCCCCCGAGCGCGGCGCGCTACCGCACGTTCTGCGGCACCTGATCCGCGCCGGCCGCCGAGCCCTCGAGCCAACCCTGCCGATCCGGCCCGCGACGGGGGTCGCGCTGCAGCGCGACACCAGCGACCTGCGTGGTGTTCGAGGCCAATCGACGCCGCTCGCGATGGTCGCACGTCAGACAAGCGTCCGGGCGAGCACTCGAGCCAGCGCGAGCGCGGCGGGCACTACCCTGCAGCGGATGCCGGCGGGAGACTTCGAGGACCCGATCGAGTGGATCGAGCACTACTGGCAGGGTCAGGACCTGGGCGATCAGCGCAAGTTCCTGGCGATGGGTTCGCTGCTGCGCCTGCACCAGCTGATGATCACCGAGATCGACCGCGTGCTCAAGGAGTTCGAGATCACACGCAGCGGCTACCTCGTCCTCGCCACCGTGCAGCTCAGCGACGACGGCACTCGGCTGCTCAGCCGCATCGCCACGCACATGCTCGTCCACCCGACCACCGTGACCCTGATCGTCGACAAGCTCGAGCACCAGGCCCTGCTGGTCCGTCGCCCGCACCCGACCGATCGCCGGGCGACCCACGTCAAGATCACCCCGGCCGGCACCGCCTTGATGAAGGAGGCGACGCGGGCGCTGGACAGGGTCGGCTTCGGCCTGCCCGGCCTCAGCGACGGCGACGCGGCGAAGTTGACGAAGGTGCTCGCGCGCATCCGCTTGGCTGCCGGCGACGTCGACACCGTCCACGGCCGCGACAGCACACCCAGCCGCCGCACCCGCGGCGCGTGACCAGGACCGGCGGGCGTCAGCGCGCCGCGCTCGTCCAACGTGACGTGGTCTGCGGCTCGGGCCCGGTGTCGACCGACATGGTCAGTGCGAACGAGGCAGGCCGAGCACGTGCTCGGCGACGTAGGCGAGGATGAGCTCTTGGCTGATCGGTGCGATGCGCGGCAGGCGAGCCTCGCGGAAGTAGCGCTCGACGTGGTACTCGGTGGCATAACCGAAGCCACCGAACGTCTGCACGGCGCGGTCGGCGGCGAAGAACCCTGCTTCCGCGGCGAGGTACTTGGCGAGGTTCGCCTCCTCGCCGCACGGCACGCCCGCGTCGATCAGCGTCGACGCCTCGCGGATCATCAGCGCGGCGGCGCGGAGCTGCGCGTGGGCGTGGGCGAGCGGGAAGGCAATGCCCTGGTTCTTGCCGATCGGGCGGTCGAAGACCACGCGCTCGTTCGCGTACCGCACCGCGGCGCGCAGTGCGGCCCGACCGATGCCGAGCGCTTCGGAGGCAACGAGGATCCGCTCGGCGTTGAGTCCGTCGAGCAGGTACGTGAACCCCTTGCCCTCCTCGCCGACGCGGTCGCCGATCGGGACGACGACGTCGTCGTAGGTCGTCTCGCACGAGGCGACCGCGTTGCGGCCCATCTTCGAGATCGGGACGACGCCGACGCCCGGCGCGTGCTTGTCGACGAGGAACAGGGTCATGCCCTGGTGCGGCTTGGCGACCTCGTTGAGCGGCGTCGTGCGGGTCAGCAGCAGGATGCGGTCGGCCTCCAACGCCTTCGACGTCCAGACCTTGCGACCGTTGATCACGTAGGCGTCGCCGTCGCGCACTGCGCGCGTCGTGATCTTCGTCGTATCGGTGCCCGCATTGGGTTCGGTGATGCCGAAGGCGACGTGCATGCTGCCGTCGGCGACCGGCGGGAGGTAGCGCTGCTTCATCTCCTCCGAGCCGTGGAGGACGACCGGGTGCATCCCGAAGATCGACATGTGGATGGACGACGCGCCGTTCATGCAGGCGCCCGAGGCAGCGACCTCCTCGAGCACGGTGGCGGCCTCGGTGACCCCACGCCCGCCTCCGCCGTACTGCTCGGGGATCGCGATCCCGACCCAGCCGCCCGCTGCCATGGTGTCGTAGAACTCGATCGGGAAGCGGTGCTCGCGATCGGCCGTCGACCAGTAGTCGTCGTCGAACTTCGAACACGTGCTCCGGATCGTCTCACGGATCAGTGTGATGTCTTCGCTGTCGGACCTCATCGGATCACCCCCGGTCGAATCGCCCGCGATACTCTAGTGCTCAACTATCGTGCTCGGCCATCACGGAGGGAGGGCACGTGCCCCACGCTGGACAGCGAAGAACTGCGCTGGTGGTCGGCGGTACCGGCCCGACCGGCGTCCCGGTCGTCGCCGGCCTGCTCACGCGCGGCTTCCGGGTGACGATCCTGCACACGGGTCGGCACGAGGATCCAGCGGTCCCCGAGCACGTCGAGCACGTCCACTGCGACCCGTTCGACGCCGCTGCGACCGCGGCTGCCCTCGCGGGACGGACCTTCGACGTCGGCCTCGTGATGTACGGGCGGCTGCGGGCGCTCGCCGGCGTGATCGGCCCGATCGTCGGCAAGCTGATCACCGTCGGCGGCGTGCCATCGGTGCGCGGCTATGGCGATCCCGAGCTGCTCACACCTGCCGGGCTGCCGGTGCCGACGTACGAGGATGCACCGGTCCTCGACGCGCACGACGACGAGCCGCTGAACGACAAGGCCGCCAAGATCGCCGAGACCGAGGAGACGGTGCTCAGTGTCGTCCCCTCCGCGACGCACTACCGGTACCCGCTGATCTACGGGCCGCGCCAGCTGCTGCCGCGCGAGTGGATGATCGTGCGCCGGATCCTCGACGGGCGACGGACGATCATCGTTCCCGACGGAGGGCTGCAGCTGCGCAGCGCGGCGTTCGTGGAGAACGCGGCGCACGCGGTGCTCCTCGCCGCGGATCACCCGGAGCGCTCCGCCGGGCAGATCTACCACGTCAGCGACAGCCGCACGCCGACGTTGCGCCAGGTCGTCGAGATCGTCGCGCAGGCGCTCGACCACGACCTCGAGATCGTCGGGATGCCGTACGCGCTGGCGACGCCCGCACATCCGCTGACCGGGCTCAACGGCAGCTTCCACCGGTACATGCCGTCGACCAAGCTGGCCGCCGAGCTCGGCTACCGGGACGTCGTACCCGTCGAGGACGCGCTCGCGAGCACGGCGCGGTGGTTGGACGCGCACCGTCCCGAACCCGGCGGGGAGATCGAACGGGCGCTGCAGGACCCCTTCGACTACGTGTCGGAGGATGCGCTGCTCGCGGCCTGGCGCGGCGCGGTCGGCGA
>JAODBQ010000688.1 GCA_025464045.1 Ilumatobacteraceae bacterium | reverse complement strand
GTCCTTCGGCCACGCCGTCCCAGAAGAACTGGTCGTCGCGGGTCGGCACGGGCGGGATCACGGCCATGGAGCGGACCATAGCGGTCGCTAGGTCGGTGCGGTCGGGTGAACGCTCGTTCCGGTACTGTCCCGCCGTGCCCGTGCTGCAGTCGGCGGTCGACCCGTCGAGCGAGACCTACCAGGCGAACCGGCGCGCCCTCCTCGACCTCCTGGCCGAGCACGACGAACAGGTCGCCCGGGCCTGCGCCGGCGGCGGCGAGCGCTACGTGGCTCGGCACCGCGAGCGGGGCAAGCTCCTCGTGCGAGAGCGCATCGACCTGCTGCTCGACCCCGACACCGCCTTCCTCGAGCTGTCGCCGCTGGCGGCCTGGGGCACCGAGTACCACGTGGGGGCCTCGATCGTCACCGGCGTGGGCGTGGTCTCCGGCGTCGAGTGCCTGATCATCGGCCACGACCCCACCATCAAGGGCGGGTCGATGAACCCGGTGACCCTGAAGAAGAACCTGCGGGCCTTCGAGATCGCCCGGGCCAACCGCCTGCCGGTGATCAACCTGGTGGAGTCGGGCGGCGCCGACCTCCCGACCCAGGCCGACCTGTTCATCCCGGCCGGCAACATCTTCCGCCAGCTCACCCAGCTCTCGGCCCTGGGCATCCCCACCATCGCCCTCGTCTTCGGCAGCTCGACGGCCGGCGGCGCCTACGTGCCCGGGATGTGCGACCACGCCGTGCTCGTCGACCAGCGGGCCAAGGTGTTTCTCGGCGGCCCGCCGCTGGTGAAGATGGCCACCGGCGAGGAGTCCGACGACGAGGAGCTCGGCGGGGCCGAGATGCACTCGCGCATCTCGGGCGTGTCCGACTACTTCGCGGTGGACGAGGTCGACTGCATCCGCATCGGGCGCCAGATCGTGGCCGACCTCAACTGGCGGAAGTTCGGGCCCGGCCCCTCGAAGCCGGCCGACGAGCCGGTGCACGACCCCGACGAGCTGCTCGGCATCGCCTCACCCGACCTGCGCATCCCGTTCGACCCCCACGAGGTCATCGCCCGGGTGGTCGACGGTTCTCGCTTCGACGAGTACAAGTCGCTCTACGGCACCAGCCTGGTCACCGGGTGGGCCTCCATCCACGGCTACCCGGTCGGCATCCTGGCCAACGCCCAGGGCGTGCTGTTCAACGACGAGTCGAAGAAGGCCACCGAGTTCATCCTCCTGGCCAACCAGACCGACACCCCGCTCGTGTTCCTCCAGAACACCACCGGTTACATGGTGGGCAAGGAGTACGAGCAGGCCGGCATGGTGAAGGACGGGGCCAAGATGATCAACGCCGTGGCCAACTCGGCGGTGCCCCACTTCACCGTGATCATCGGGGCGTCCTACGGCGCCGGCAACTACGGGATGTGCGGCCGGGCCTATGACCCCCGCTTCCTGTTCACCTGGCCCAACGCCCGCATCGCCGTCATGGGCCCCCAGCAGTTGGCCGGGGTGCTGTCGATCGTGGCCCGCCAGGGCGCCGAGGCGGCGGGCAAGCCCTTCGACGAGGAGGCCGACGCCGCCCAGCGCCAGGTCGTCGAGGAGCAGATCGAGCGGGAGTCGAAGGCCCTGTTCATGACCGGCAAGCTCTACGACGACGGGATCATCGACCCCCGCGACACCCGCACCGTGCTCGGCATCGCCCTGTCGGCGGCCCACGGCCAGACCATCGAGGGCCGCCGGGGCTTCGGCGTGTTCCGGATGTGATGGTCACGAAGTTGCTGGTCACCAAGTTGCTGGTCGCCAACCGGGGGGAGATCGCCCGTCGGGTCTTCCGCACCGCCCGGGCCATGGGCATCGGCACGGTCGCCGTGTTCTCCGACGCCGACGAGCACGCCCCCCACGTGGTCGACGCCGACGTGGCCGTGCGCCTGCCCGGCACCACGCCGGCCGACACGTACCTGAACATCGACGCCGTCCTGGCCGCCGCCCGTTCGACGGGCGCCGACGCCATCCACCCCGGCTACGGCTTCCTGTCGGAGAACGCCGGCTTCGCCCGAGCCTGCGCGGCGGCCGGCATCACGTTCGTGGGGCCGTCGCCCGAGGCCATCGATGCCATGGGCTCGAAGATCGCGGCCAAGGAGCTCATGGCCGCCGCCGGCGTGCCCGTGCTCCCCGGGGCCACCGTCACCGAGGGCGACGAGCTGCCCGACATCGGCTTCCCGGTGCTGGTGAAGGCGGCGTTCGGCGGTGGCGGGCGGGGCATGCGGGTGGTCCGGGCGGCGGGCGAGCTGGCCGAGGCGGTGGCATCGGTCCAGCGAGAGGCGGCCGCCGCCTTCGGCGACGGCACCGTGTTCCTCGAGCGCTACGTGGAGGACCCCCGCCACGTCGAGGTCCAGATCTTCGGCGACACCCACGGCACCGTGCTCCACCTCTACGAGCGGGAGTGCTCGATCCAGCGCCGCTACCAGAAGATCATCGAGGAGGCGCCCTCGCCCTTCGTCGACCACGCGCTGCGCGCCGACCTGTGCGAGGCGGCCGTGCTCGCGGCCAGGGCGCTCGCGTACGTCGGGGCGGGCACGGTCGAGTTCGTGGTCGGCGCCGATCGACGGTTCGCGTTCCTCGAGGTCAACACCCGGCTGCAGGTCGAGCACCCGGTCACGGAGATGGTCACCGGGCTCGATCTCGTCGAGGCGCAGCTGCGTGTCGCCCGCGGCGAGCCGTTGCCGGTCGAGCTGACGCAGGCGCGCCTGCGTGGCCATGCGGTCGAGGCCCGCCTCTACGCCGAAGACGTCTCGACCGGGTTCACGCCGGCGAGCGGCCGCATCGAGCGGCTGCGGGTGCCGGTCGGCACGGGCATCCGCGTCGACAGCGGCTACGAGGACGGCTCGGTCGTGTCCACGCACTACGACGCGATGATCGCCAAGGTCGTCGCGTGGGCACCGGATCGCCCGGCCGCGGTGAGCGCACTCGCGTCGGCGCTGGCCCAGACGCAGGTGCACGGCCCCCCGACCAATCGCGATCTGCTCGTGCGGGTGCTGCGCCACCCGGACTTCGCCGACGGCGCGACGGACACCGGGTTCCTCGAACGCAACGACTGCACGGCGCCGTTGGGCGACGGGGCGACCCAGCGGATCCACGCCATCGCCGCAGCGCTCGCCGGCCAGGCGGAACGACGCGGCGCGAGCACGATCCCGTCGGGTTGGCGCAACGTGCCGACCAGCGCGCAGCGCGCCACGTACGCGAACGTCGACGTCGCCTATCGCCTCCGGCGCGACGGTCTCGCCGTCGAGGTCGCCGGCCAGACCGTGGACGCGGTCCTGTGGTCGGCGACGCCCACCGCGGTGGACCTCACCGTGGACGGGGTCCGGCGCACCGTCCACGTGCACCGCGTCGGCGCGGTGGTGTACGTCGACGATGCATCGGGTTCGTCGCGCCTGGTCGAGCAGGAGCGCTACCCGGTGCCGACAGAGTCGCTGGCGCCCGGGTCACTCGTCGCGACCATGCCGGGCTCGGTGGTGCGCGTGCTCGGCAAGGTCGGCGATCCGGTGCGCGCCGGCGACGCGCTCGTCGTGATCGAGGCGATGAAGATGGAGCACCGCATCGCCAGCTCGACGTCGGGCACCCTTGCCGAGCTGTTCGTGGCGGTGGGCGATCAGGTCGAGACGGGCACGGTGCTGGCCGTCGTCGTCGGCGACGAGCAGGACCACGAGGGCGACGAAGCCGACGGCGAGCGCGATGGGTGACGCGGTTCGATACGAGAACGCCGGTGGCGTCGCCTGGTTGACGATCGACCGGCCCGAACGGCGCAACGCGCTCAGCAGGGAGGTGCGCGAGGGCCTGTGGACCGGCGTCCGCCGTTTCAACGACGACGCCGACGCCGCCGTGCTCGTCCTGACGGGCAGCGGAGACCGCGCGTTCTGCGCCGGCGGTGACCTGAAGGAGATGGCCGACACCGCGCTGACGATCCCGCCGGCGGACTTCCTGCCGAACTTCGGGCGCAACGTCGACGTGCCCAAGCCGACGATCGCCGCGGTCAACGGGGTCGCGTTCGCCGGCGGGTTCCTGCTCGCGCAGATGTGCGATCTGGTCGTCGCCGCCGACACCGCGCAGTTCGCGATCACCGAGGCCAAGGTCGGTCGCGGCACGCCGTGGGCAGTGCCGCTGCCGTGGCTCGTGCCACCGCGGGTGGCGATGGAGCTGCTCGTCACCGGCGAGCCGATCAGCGCGTCGCGCGCTGCGGCGGTCGGCCTGGTCAACCGGGTCGTCCCGCTCGCGGATCTGCACGACGCCGCGGCGGCGCTGGCTGCCACGATCGCCGCGAACGCACCCCTGTCGGTGCGCGCCGCCAAGCGCACCGTCTACCTCGGCGCCGCTGCGTCGTACCGCGAGCTGTTCGACGCGGCGGACGAGATCTGGGCACCCGTGTACAACAGCGAGGACGCGCAGGAAGGTCCGTCCGCGTTCCGCGATCGCCGGCCGCCGATCTGGCAGGGTCGCTGACGTGGCGGCCGACCTCGTCGGACTGTGTGACGACCTGCTCGCCGAGCGCGCCGAGCTCGATGCGATCCTCGCCGTGCTCGACGAGACGGCCTGGTCCGCGCCGACGCCGTCGCCTGGCTGGTCGATCCGGGACCAGGTGAGCCACCTCGCCTGGTTCGACGGCGCGGCCACCCAGGCCATCACCGACCCGGATGGCTTCCGCCGGGAGCGCGATGCCGTCGGGGACATCACCGAGTACGTCGAGGGCGTCGCCCGCGCTCACCGTGCCATGGCGGCCGCGGACGCGCGGACGTGGCTCGCCGACCGCGGCAACGATCTGGTCGCCGCGGCGCTCGCCGCACCGGGTGGGATCCGCGTGCCGTGGTACGGACCGGACATGAGCCTCGCCTCGGCGATCTCGGCGCGGCTGATGGAGACGTGGGCGCACGGTCTGGACGTCGCCGACGCGGCCGGCGTGACCCGTGCGCCGTCGGCCCGGCTGCGTCACGTCGCGTTCATCGGCGCGCAGGCGTTCGCGAACAGCTTCCATGCCAACGATCTCTCGGTGCCGGACGTTCCCGTGCGCGTCGAACTGAGCGGCCCCGACGGCGCGCGCTGGGCGTTCGGGCCCGACGACGCCGAGCAGTGGGTGCGCGGCGACGCGCTCGACTTCTGCGCCGTCGTCACCCGTCGCCGCCACCGCGACGACACGCGGCTGACGAGCCACGGCGACGTCGCCGAGCGCTGGCTGACGATCGCCCAGGCCTATGCCGGTCCTCCCGGCGCCGGCCGGAGCCCGCAGGCGCGCCCGTCGTGACGCGGCCGCTGCGTGTCGCCAACGTCTCCGGGTTCTACGGCGACCGCCTGCCGGCGGCGCGCGAGATGCTCGCCGGGTCGACTCCGGTCGACGTGCTCGTCGGCGACTACCTGGCCGAGCTGACCATGCTGATCCTCTGGAAGGCGCAGCAGAAGGACCCGCAGACCGGGTACGCGACGACGTTCCTCCGCCAGGTCGAGGACGTCCTCGGCACGTGCCTGGAGCGCGGCACGCGGATCGTCGCGAACGCCGGCGGCCTGAACCCCACGGGGCTCGCCGCGCGGATCGAGGAGATCGCCCAGCGGCTCGGACTGTCACCCCGCGTCGCTGTCGTCCGCGGCGACGACGTGCGCGACCTGTTCGACGAACCGGGCGTGCTCACCGCCAACGCCTACCTCGGCGGGTGGGGCATCGCGGAGTGCCTGCGCGCCGGGGCGGACGTCGTCGTCACCGGCCGCGTCACCGACGCAGCGCTCGCGGTCGGTCCCGCCGCGTGGTGGCACGACTGGCGGCGTGACGACTGGGACGCGATCGCCGCCGCGGTCGTGGCCGGCCACGTGATCGAGTGCGGTCCGCAGGCGACCGGCGGGAACTACTCGTTC
>JAODBQ010000667.1 GCA_025464045.1 Ilumatobacteraceae bacterium | reverse complement strand
CGCACCGTGTTCTTCGACGACCTCGCCGAGCGCGCCGCGACCCGTCAGCTCGTCCAGACGTATCGGCATCGCAGCCGCACGGTGCTGCGCGACATCGTCGCCGACGGCATCGCGCGTGGTGCGCTGCGTCCGGATGATCCCGACGTCGTGGCCGACGTCCTCGATGCGGCAGCGGAGCGCCTCGCCGAGCGGCGCTTCCGCGATCCCGACGAGCTGCGCCGCGAGGACGCGGTCGCGACGATCGAGCGACTCGCGCGCGGATGGTTGAGCACCTGAGCCGCGCGGTACGGTCGAGCCATGGAGCTGTTCGGGGACGAGCACCCGAACGTCACGCTGGTACGGGCCAACTTCGCCAAGATCACCTCCGGTGACGTTGCCGGTGCGATGGCGGACTGGGACCGCGACGGTCGCTACCACGCCTTCGACGCGGACGGTGTGGAGAGCCGCGACCTGAGCGACGTCACCGATGTGGTCACGGCCGGTCAGCGGCTGCTCGAGCACCACGAGAACGAGATCATCGAGGCGCGCGCCATCGGTGAGGAACTGGTGTCGCTGCACCTGCGCGTGCACGCCACGAGTCGAGCGGGGCGGACGATGACCGCCGATTACCTGATCGTGCTCAACGTCCGCAGCGGCAAGATCCGCTGGGCGTGCGACTTCATCGACACGACCATCCAGACGTTCCTCGACGAGGCCTGGTCGTAGCCCTGGCGCCCGGAGCGAGACCGCCAAACGGTTGGTTGGACAACCGTCCGAGCGTTGTCTAGCCTGCAGCCACTCGCAGTCGCACGGGGGCGTTGGAGCGAAAGGGCTGGCATGCACTTCTCGGAAGAGAGCCGATCGTTGTTGTCGACGATGGCGAGCGGGCGCACCATCCCGTGGCTCCTGGACACGCGGGCCGCGCAGCGACCCGACCACCCGTTCATCGTCTGGGAGCCGTTCCACGGCCTGGTCGAGACCTACACGTACGCGCGCTTCGCCGCGGAGGTGCGAGCGCTCGCCGGCGGACTGCGGTCACGTGGCGTCAGTCAGGGCGACACGGTGATCGTGCACCTCGAGAACTGCCCCGAGTTCCTGCTGTCGTGGTTCGCGCTCACCCGGATCGGCGCCGTGCCCGTGTGCACCAACGCCCGCTCGTCGGTCGACGAGCTGCGCTACTACGGGGAGCACTCGCGGGCGACCGCGGCGATCACGCAGCCGCGGTTGGCAAGCCAACTGGGCGAGGCGTTGCCGGGCCTGAAGTGGATCGCGGTCACCGCCACCGACGCCGGTGAGACCCCGTCGCCGGCGGATGCGCCAGCGTCCGGCGACTCGTTCGGAGACCTCGCCGGCGACGCCGCGAACGGGGCGCCGGCGCTGATCGGCAGCTTCGATCCGGCATGGATCCAGTACACCTCCGGCACGACGTCGCGCCCGAAGGCGGTGGTGCTCACCCATGCGAACGCACTGTGGGGCGCGAAGGTCAACGCCGGCCACGAGGCGCTCACCCCCGACGACGTGCACCTGATCCACCTCCCGCTGTTCCACATCAACGCGCTGTCGTACTCGATGCTGGCGACGTTGTGGGTCGGGGGCACTGCGGTGCTCGTGCCGCGCTTCTCCACCTCACGGTTCTGGGACGTCGCCGTGCGCAACGGCTGCACCTGGGCAGGGATGATCCCGTTCTGCGTCCGTGCACTGGCGGACCGGGAGGTCCCCGAGCACCGCTTCCGCATGTGGGGCCTCGGCGCCTGGGTCCCCAGCGACGACGAACGGTTCGGGCTGCGGACCATGGGTTGGTACGGGATGACGGAGACGATCAGCCATCCGGTGATGGACGAGCACCTCAACCCAGGTCGGCCCTATGCGATCGGGCGCGCCGCTCCGGAGTACGAGGTGGCCGTGCTGCACGACGACGGCACACCCGTGGAGCCGGGGGAGACCGGCGGGATCTTCGTGCGCGGCGTGCCAGGACTGTCGCTCTTCGCCGAGTACCTCCACGATGCCGAGGCGACTCGCGCCGCGGTCGACGAGCGCGGTTGGCTGCGCACCGGGGATCGGGTCCGCCTCGACGACGACGGGTTCATCACGTTCGCGGACCGCGACAACGACATCCTCAAGGTCGGCGGCGAGAACGTCGCCGCGTCGGAGGTCGAACGGGTGATCATGGGTGTGGCCGGGGTCGGTGAGGTCGCCGTCGTCGGTGGGCCGCACGCGATGCTCGACGAGGTGCCTGTCGCGTTCGTCATCCCCCTCGGGGAGACCAACGCGCTGGATGCCGAGATCCTCGCTGCGTGCCGCGCCCAGCTCGCCGACTTCAAGGTGCCGCGCGAGGTGCGCATCGTCGAGGAGATGCCGCGCTCGATGCTCAACAAGATCGCCAAGGCGGAGCTGCGCGCGCTGCTGCGCAGCTGATCAACAGTACCAAACGACGGCGACTTGACCGTCCCAAACAAACGAGCATATTATCAAACAGATGGTTGGTCTGGGGAAGACCAACCGCGATTCCGCCCGTTGAAACCGGGCGATGAGGGGGAGGACTGTCCGCCATGAAGCGAACCTCGATGAAGCGGTTCGTCGCCTTCGGTGCACTTGCTGCACTGACCGCGTCAGCATGTTCCAGCGACAAATCGAGCTCGGCCACCACGGCCGCCTCGGTGGCCACGACGGCTGCGCCGGCGACCACCGTCGCGGTGTCGACGACCGCTGCGTCGACGACGACGGCCAGCTCCGGCTCGTCGGCCGCCACGACGACCAGCAGCGGGTCCTCGTCGGGTGCGAGCTCGACCACGACCGCGGGGGCGACGTCGAGCACCGGCGCGGCGACCACGCTGCCGGCAGCACCCGCCAACCTGAAGAAGGGCGGCACGCTGAAGCTCGCGATCGACGGCGAGGCGGCGTGCTACGTGCCGTCGCTCTGCTCGGTCTCCTACGGGCCTGGATCGATCCGCGCCGCCGTGCTGGACAACCTCGTCGACCCGGCTCAGAACGCCCAGGGCTACGCGCTCGACCTCGCGACGGCGATCACCCCGAACGCAGGCTTCACGGAGTTCACCGTGAAGCTCCAGTCCGGCGTCAAGTGGAGCGACGGCACGCCGTTCGTCGCCGGTGACGTGAAGAGCCTCTTCGACACGTACGTGCTCGCCGACAAGTCGGCAGTGAAGGGCAACCTGCCGGCGATCTCGTCGGTCACCGCTCCCGACGACAGCACGGTCGTGTTCACGCTGGCCGCGGCCGACGCGCCGTTCCCGCAGCTGCTGACGATCGTGCCGATCTGGAAGCCGACCGCGGGGCTCACGCAGACGTCCTTGCCCGTCGGGACCGGACCGTTCATGTTCGCCAGCTGGCAACCGAACGTCGCCACGAAGCTGGTCAGGAACCCGAACTACGCGAAGAAGGACGCTGCCGGCAACCAGCTGCCCTACCTCGACGGCATCGATGTCACCGCGGTCACCTCGGGCGACACGAGGGTCAACGCGATCCAGTCGAACCAGGACGACCTGGCGATGTCGACCGATCCGCTCGTGACCGCCGACCTCGGCAAGGTCTCGACGGTCAACCAGCTCTCGCTGAACGCCGGCGGCGGCATCTTCTTCAACACCAAGAAGGCGCCGACCGACGACGTCCGCATCCGTCAGGCGCTGAGCTACGCGACGAACAAGAAGGACATCCTCGCCGCGATCGGCGGTGGTGATCCTCGCGACGAGTACTACGTGCCGACCAGCCCGTGGTACTCGCCCGACGCCTCGAAGGTCACGCCGGCGTTCGACACGGCCAAGGCCAAGCAGCTGCTCGACGAGTACATCAACGATCCGGCCCGTTCCGACGGCCAGCCGGTCGGCACGCCGCTGTCGATCGAGCTCAAGCAGGTGCAGGGCGCGATCACCCAGGACAGCATCACGGCGCTGGCCCAGCAGGAGTGGGGCGATGTCGGGGTGAAGGTGACGATCACCCCCGAGGACCAGTCGACGCTGATCGGTGACGCCGTCGGCGGCAACTATCAGGCCACCTACTTCGGGTGGGCCACGCCCAGTCCCTACAGCTTGCTGACGCACAACTACGGTCCGCCGGCCACGACGCCGACGAACTTCACCCACTTCGACAACGCCGACCTGGCGAGCATCATCACCAAGATGGCCGTCGCGAAGACCACCGCCGAGATGAACGACCTCGTGTTCCAGTCGAACATGATCTTCGCTCAGCTGGTCCCGGTGCTGTTCCTGCACAGCACGACCATCGGCTGGGCAGCGACCAAGAAGGTGGGCAACATCCAGCTCGATCCCGGCAACGGCAACGTCGTCTGGCCGACGCTGAGCTTGGCTGGGTGATCAAGGAGTGAGACAGGGACGAGACGGCCGGCGGCGTGCCGGTGGCCGGGTGCTGCGCAACCGCTCCATCCGACTGTTGTCGACGGTGCTGGCCGTCTCGTTCCTGACGTTCCTGTTGACGACCCTGCTTCCGGGTGATCCGGCGACAGCGATCCTCGGGGCCGAGGGGATCACGCCGGAGGCCGTCGCTCGGGTGCACCGCGATCTGCACCTCGACGATCCGCTGCCATTGCGGTTCCTGTCGTGGCTGGGCAACTCGTTGCACGGCAACCTGGGAACGTCGTACACGTTGGGCCGGCCGGTGCGTTCGTTGATCGCACAGCGGTTGCCGGTGACCCTCGAGCTGATCATCCTGGCGATGGGCATCGCCCTGGTGATCTCGATCCCCTTGGGGATCTGGACCGCCTACCGGGCGAACCACGTCGAGTCGAAGGTGGTCTCGCTGCTCACCTACATCTTGCTGGCGATCCCCTCGTTCGTGGTCGGGATCATGTTGATCCTGCTGTTCGCCATCAAGTTGCACTGGTTGCCGGCGTCGGGCTGGGTGGCGTTCTCGGAGAACCCGGTGGAGAACCTGCGCAGCGCGATCCTTCCCGCGCTGGCGTTGGCGTTGCCCCAGATCGCGGTGTTCAGCCGGCTGCTGCGCGGCGACATGGTCGCCACCCTCGACCAGGACTTCGTGACGTTCGCCGACTCGAAGGGCCTCTCCCTGCGGCGCGTACTGTTGGGTCACGCCTTTCGTCCGTCATCGTTCTCGTTGTTGACGCTGGCCGGTACGTCGGTCGGGTTCCTGATGGGTGGGACGGTGATCATCGAGACGATGTACAACCTGCCGGGGATGGGCACCCTCCTCGTGAACGCCATCCTGCAGCGTGATCTGACGACGGTGCAGGGCGTCACGTTGTTCGTCGCGATCGCGTTCGTGCTGGTGAACTTCGCGGTGGACGCGTTGTACGTGCTGATCGACCCACGGATTCGGAGAGGTCATGGCGTTGCCCCGATCTGAGCTGGAGCGGATGCACGCCGCAGGCACCGACACGCTCGGGCCGGTCGTCGCCGCGGTGGCCGATGTGACGGTGCCGCCGTCGGCCCGGCGCCGTTCGTGGGGTGCCATCGTCGCGGTCGGTCTCAGCGCGCTGTGGATCACCGTCGTGGTCGTCGCCGCGATCGGTGCGGACTGGTTGCCGATCGCGAGCCCGTCGCGAGTGCGTCCGGTCGACCGGTTGCAGGGGCCGAGCTGGGCGCATCCGTTCGGCACCGACAACCTCGGTCGTGACCTGTTCTCACGAGCGATCTACGGGTCCCGGGTCAGCCTCGTCGTCGGCGTCGTCTCGGTGCTGATCGGGTTGGTCATCGGTGGGGCGATCGGTGTCACGGCCGGCTACCTGCGCGGTCGTGTCGACGCGGTGGTGTCGTGGGTGATGGACGTGCTGCTCTCCTTCCCGAGCCTCGTGCTGCTGATCGCACTGGTGGCCTTCACGGGCGGCGGGTTGCGCAACATCTGCCTGGCGCTCGGTTTCCTGGCGATCCCGATCTACGCTCGCCTGGCCCGTGCCCACGCGCTGTCGGTGGCGGGCGAGGAGTTCGTGCTCGCCGCGCGCGCGGGCGGTTCGAGCCGGATGCGGGTGCTGTGGAGGGAGATCGTGCCGAACATCCTGCCGACGCTCACCGCGTATGGACTGGTGTCGATGAGCCTCGCGATCGTCGTCGAGGGCAGCTTGAGCTTCCTCGGGCTGAGCGTCTCGACGCCGACGCCGTCGTGGGGCGGGCTGATCGCCTCGGGCCAGGGCTTCATCCGCCAGGCCTGGACGTGGGTGGTGTTCCCCGCGGTGGTGCTGTGCCTGACGGTCCTGTCGCTGAACGTCAGCGGCGAGCGGCTACGGCGCAGGTTCGAGGTCGGCGCCGGTGGCTGAGCACACGACGATGCCGACGATCGCGACGACGACGACCGCGGACGACGCGGCGCTGCTGGACGTCCAGGACTTCTCCGTGCACTTCCGCACCCGCCGCGGGATGGTGCGCGCGGTGGACGGGGTGTCGTTCCGGGTGGACAAGGGACGCACGCTCGGGATCGTCGGCGAGTCCGGGTGCGGCAAGACCGTGCTCAGCCGCTCGATCATGGGGCTGCTCCACGACAGCAACGTCGTGCGGCGCGGGCGGGTGCTGTTCGAAGGTCGGGACATCAGCCAGCTGTCGCGGCGCAAGGGACGCGCGATCCGCGGCGTCGACCTGGCGATGGTCTTCCAGGACCCGATGACGTCGCTCAACC
>JAODBQ010000666.1 GCA_025464045.1 Ilumatobacteraceae bacterium | reverse complement strand
CGAAGCCGCGACCACCACAACCGAAGCCGCGACGACCACCACGACCGAGGCCGCGACGACGACCGAGGCCGCCACGACAACGACCGAGCCCAGCACGACACAGCCGGCCACGACCGAGCCGGTGACCACTGCCGAGCCGACAACGACTGTCGCCGCCGGTGAAGTCGCCAGCGTGCACGGGATCGCCTGGTTCGATCGCAATCACGACGGCGTGTTCAACGGGACCGAGTGGGTGCTTCCAGGGGTCACGGTCAACCTCTCGTCCGCGCATGCGAACCAGGGCAACTCGCTGCTGCGCATGGCCGCGGCCTCGACGGTGCGAACTGCCGTCACCGACGCCGACGGCTCCTATCAGTTCAACCAGCTCGTGCCGGGGCCGTACACCGTGACCGCCAACGCCGTCTTCAAAGGCTTCGACTACACGTCGGACACCGACGGCGCCCTCGACTGGCTCGTCGCCGTGGAAGCGATCGCCAACACCTCAGCCGTCGCCGACTTCGCCGGTTTGGGACGCGGTGAAGTGCTCGGCCAGGTCTTCGACTCGACGACGTTGGATGGGCTTCCCTTCGCGGCCGTCACGTGCCACTGGAGCGGCTTCGACGATGCGGCCGGCACGAGCGACGACGTCAACTTCCAGGTCACCGCCGATGCCAGCGGCTCGTTCGACATGGCGGGCGTGCCATACGGCTACTTCACCTGCGACGGTCTCGACGCAAGCAGCGGCAGGACGTCGGCACGGGCCAATGCGGTCGTGTTGAGCCCCGAAGCGGTGCACGCACCGTTGCCGATGGCGTCAACTGCCCCGCCCCGTACCGTCGCCGAACCGCCCCCGGGAAGGTTGCCGGAGACGGGGACTGACTCGTCGACAGCGCTGATGTACGGATGTGCGCTGACGTTGGCGGGAGTCGCGATCGTGCTCGCGACGCGTCGCCGACCACGCCGAGCGCGCTGAAACCCAGCGCTGTCAGCCGCTGAGCTGATCCACGTATCGTCCTGTGCCCGGCAGGGTGGGGATGAACGGGGCAATCAGCTCGACGCGGCCGAGTCCCGTTGCGGCGACGCGGTCGCCAACGCCGGAGAACTCGCTCCACACGTCCGCGGGGTCGTCGTCGGTGAGCCACAACATGGTGAGTCGGGTGCGGCAGGAGATGGACGGAGCCGAGTCGGCGGCAGTGAACGGATCGCGACCGTCGATGAGGATCGTCGGTGACCCATGCACACCGAGGGTCTCGGCTTGCGTGAGGTCAGTGACAACGCATGTGAGAACGGCCGCGTCATTGGTGCCGATTGCCGCGAGCGCGGCGTGCACGCGAGTCAACGAGTCCGGCGATCCTGTTTGGCGCCGCGACGCCCGTGACAACGTTGGTCGTCGCCAATGTCGGCGCGGTCACGTTGGCCGGTCTTCTCTCCCTCGGTGCCGCGGGCGCTGTCGCCCGTTTGCACTTCGAGAACAACGATCGACCACCACGGTCTGTCATCGCTCGCGCCTGCTCCTCGCCGTCGGCCTCGACGGCGGGGTCGCGCCCGTTCTGCTCGTCCTCGCTCCCGATCGCGCTCCCGCCGGGACGGTGTCGTTGTTCTTGAAACTCGAACTCGTCGCCGCAGCTGTTCTCTCGCGCATGTTCTTGGAGGAACACCTCGGTCGGCGCACAGGGTGGGCGTCGTCGTCGTCTTCCTCGGCGGCGTGATCCTGGCGGCAGCGGCGTAGCCGGTCGACGTGGTCGTCGCTGAGATCAGGTCAGGCAGGCGCACCGACCTCGTGCGAGATCGCTGCGCACCGTCCTGGCACGTCATCCTGATCAGGGCCTCGTTGGGCGCGCCTGGCGGACGCCGTCGACGGTGACGTCGACGCGCTCGTCGAAGAACGCCACCAGTCCGGCGATCAGCACCGACTCGCGCAGCGGCGTCGGGTAGCTCCACGCGATGTCGTCGTTGCCCGGCAGCGACCAGTACTGCGCCGTCCCCTTGTACGGGCAGCCCGACCTGCTCGACGTCGGCGTCAGGAGATCCATGCGGACGTCGAGCTTCGGGATGTACGTGCGGCGCGGCAGGTGCGTCTCGTGCAGCATCGTTGGGTGCGTCGAGCTCGCCACGGTGACGCCGTCGACCTCGATGGTCACGTGACGCGAGCTCGGCAGGATCTGCACGCGGGTCGACGGGTCGCGCGGGTGGACGAAGATCTCCTCGTCCTCCTCGAACCACGCGTCCATCGCGTCGAAATCGAACCTGACCCGGTTGCGCAGTTCCGTGAGCGGGCTGTCCGCATAGCTCCACGCCGCGTCCGGCACCTCACGGCCGTTGCCGCGGACCGTGAAGTGGGCCGCCGTGCCGCGACTGGGCGAGTGGGTCGTGGTCGGCGAAGGGAGCAGCGCCCCCGGGACGACGTCTGCGACCGGCACGTAGTAGTGCGGGTACCACAGACCCTCCCAGACGTAGAGCGCATCGTCGGAGTCGACGATCTTCTCCCCACCGAGGAAGACCCGCACCCGCTTCCGGCTCGGTTCGCTTCGCACCCGGCCGCGTTGCTCGCTCATCGATGCCTCCTTCGTCTGCCCGCCGACCTCCGTGCTGGAACGTACGCCCGTGACCTGCACGCGTCAGGGTAGAAGGCCACGTGACCCGTGGTGGCCTCGACTGCATCGGCATGCGACGTTCCCTTCGTGTGCACGGCAGTGGCTATCGCCGCGTGTCATCCGCGATGAGGTCGAACTCGTTGCCTTCAACGTCGCGAAATGTGGTCCAGCGCGTTCCGCTGTGTTCGACGTCGCGGACCTTCTGCGCGCCGAGACCGACGAGCCGGTCGGTCTCGGCCTCGAACTCGGTGGCGATGAGGTCGAGATGAACTCGGTTCTTCACCGTCTTCGGTTCGGGCACTTGGTGGAACGCGAGGCGAGGCCCATGGACGGCGGCGTCGTCCACGAGCACGACCGCGTGCTCACTCGTCGGGTGGTCGGCTATCTGGCGTCCGAGGACCTTGGCCCAGAAGTTCGCGACCGCGGCGGCATCGACGCAATCGATGGCGACGCCGAAGAACGTGTTGCTCATTTGGGTGCTCCTTCATCTCAGACAGCAGTACGTCCACCGTCGACGGCGATCACTGCGCCAGTGATGTAGCTCGCCTTGTCCGACGCGACGAACGCGATGACCTCGGCGATCTCTTCGACCTGGGCTGCGCGCCCCATCAACGTGGTCTTGCCCAGCTGCTCGATGCGCTCCGGGCTGGCGCCGTCGGTGTAGACGGGCCCGGGGGCGACGGTGTTGACACGAACTCCCGCGGGGCTGAACTCAGCAGCCCACGCGCGCGACAGCGCGCTGAGCGCGGCTTTGGTTGCCCCGTACGCGGCGCCGCCGGCCAGGCCGACGTGTCCTGCCATCGAGTCGAGGCTCACGATGCTTCCGTGCCCCCTGGATGCCATCCCGGGAGCGATCGCGGCCACGAGTTGGTAGGCCGAACGGACGTTGCTGGCGAACAGCGCGTCGAACGTCGCGGTGTCGAGTTCGGCCGTGGGACCGAACCACGAGAGCCCGCCGTTGTTGACGAGGATGTCCACGTCACCGGCCTCCTTGGCGAGTCGGGTCACGTCGTCAGCGTCGGCGAGGTCGGCCGCCAGGAAGCGGGCGTGCCCGCCTGCGTCCTCGATGGCTCGGACTGTTGCTGCGCCGCGCTCGGCGTTGCGGCCGTGCACGATCACTTCGAGGCCGTCATTCGCGAGCTTCATGGCCACGGCCCGTCCGATACCCGAGGTTGCTCCGGTGACGAGAGCGACCTCGGATGGGGCCTGTGTGCGTTGGTTCATGACCTACCTCCTGACGTGTAGTGAGACGTGAGGCGTGCACTGCGTGCGACGCGAGCGCCCGGTGATTCGTCGAGCACGGTTTCCTCAGCGATCGACGAAGTCGGTCACGTACCGGTTGAACAGCTCTGTGAACTGGAAATGCGATCCGTGGTTGGAGTCCGGGAAGCGGATCAACTCGGCGTTTGGCAGGTTCTGCTGCAGGATGTACGAGTTGATGGTGGGGACGACGACGTCGTTGCTGCCGTTGACGACGAGCGCGGGGTGCGGGATTCGTTTGAGGTAGTCAAAGCTGTCCGGGGCTGCCGCGCCCCACTCGTGGGCCGCAGCCAGATGCGCGGCGACGGTGGCCTCCGAGATCGGGACGTCGCGGTCCTTGGTGCGGGCACGGATGCGCTCCAGGAACTGTCGACCGGCGGCCTGGCTTCCTTCAGACGGCGAGAAGAAGATCGGAAGCCACATCACATCCTGTGGCTCATGACCGAGGCGGCGTCCCGCGCCATCCCGGCGACGGTCTCCGGTGCCGCGCCGGTGCTGAGTCCGACGCCGGCATTGTCGGTGAGGATCACCTCGCGGCCCGTCGCCAGGGCGTCGGTGATCGCCGGGTCGTAGTTGTCGAGGTTGCCCATGAAGTGCTGGAGCAGCACCACCGGGGTGCCGAGCGGTTCGCCGAAGCGGCGGTAGGCGAAGCGAATGCCGTCCGCGGCGATGAATCGTGTCGGCGCGCTGCTCGACTGGCTGGTCATCGCGAGCTCCCCTGGTATGACCTACGAGGTATGACGAGAGCAACGGTACGGCACCATCTACCGCTCGAAAAAGACCTTGTAGGCTGCGCCCCATACCGCTCAGGCATGGGAGGGCAATGGAACTGCGACACCTTCGGTACTTCATCGCCGTTGCCGAGACGGGCAGCCTCACCGAGGCGGCGGAGCGGCGGCTGTACACCTCACAGCCGTCGCTGAGCCGGCAGATCCGCGACCTCGAGTCTCACGTCGGGGTCCAGCTGTTGTCGCGCAGCGTCCGCGGCGTCGAGTTGACCCCCGCGGGCAAGGCCTTCCTCGACCACGCCCGCCTCGTGCTGATGCACGTCGACGCCGCGGTCGAAACGGCACGCCGAGCAGCGCAACCCGAACGGGAGACGCTCGCCATCGGATTCCAAACCGGCCACGAGATGAACTGGCTGCCGCGAGCGATGCAGGTGTTGCACGACGAGCTGCACCAGATCCAGGTGACCGTCTCGAGCGACTACTCGCCAGACCTCGCCGAAGCACTCGCCCGCGGCCGACTCGACCTGGCCTTCTTGCGCATCGAGCCCGGCTATGACCTCGAGTACCACGTCGTCGATCGGGAGCCGCTCATCGTCCTCATGCCAAACGACCATCGCCTCACCGCGCGATCATCCGTGGTCCCACAGGCGCTCGTCGGCGAGATCTTCATCGGCGGGTCGAACAAGGCCGCCGTGCTGCGTGCTGTCACCGAGGACTATCTCCGCCGCGCAGGGCTCGACATCAAACTCGATCATGGCGTCGACAACATGGCGATGGCGATATCCCTCGTCGCGTCCACTCGCGGCGTGGCGCTGATGCCCGAGTACGCCAAGAACCTGTTGCCGCCGTCGGTCGTCAGCAGACCGCTGCACGGCGAGGCACCGACGATCGAGATTGCCGTGGGCTACAGCAAGTCGAACACCTCGCCGGTCCTCGAGCGGTTCGTGGCGCGGCTCGACGAACTGGTGCGCCTGAACCAGAGGCACTGACGCGTGGGTTCACCACGCTCCGGGGACACGCGAGCTGGGCGACGTGCCAACTGCACACAACACTGCAACCGAGATAGCGGGCTGCGCAGGTCAATCGCGGTCAACGTCCTCGTCACGCTCATGACGCGAAGGTCGCAGGTTCAAGTCCTGCCCTCGCCACGGGGAAGTCCTGGTTACGGCAGTCGTCGGACCAGGACTTCGTCGTTGGCCGCCGAGGGGCGACGGGGGTACCGGCGAGCTCCGATGCGACGTCGTTCGCCTCGATCGTGTCGGCCGCCGTTCAGGATGGAACGATGTCGCCGATCGTGCACCGGACGGTCGGGCATCCGCATCGAGCAGACGGCCGCCGCCGGGGTCGAGAGTCACGGAGGAGACGTCATGGCAGTCGATCCAGCAGCGGTCGCGGACATCTTGGCGCTGCGCGAGCTCGCGCTGTCGTACGCCCGCCACGCGGATCGCCGCGAGCCCGAGCTGCTCGCCGCGCTGTTCGAGCCGGATGGCGAGCTGCGGATGGTGCGTCGCGGCGACCCGGGTCCGCCGGCGGTGAGCCGCGGGCACCGCCACATCGCCTCGCTCGTCGCTCGCTTGCGCAGCTTCGAGACCACGTTCCACCTCGTCGCCAACCACACGATCGACATCGACGGTGACGACGCCACCGGCGAGGTGTACTGCCAGGCCCACCATCTGACCGTCGCGGGCGACGAGCGCACGGATCACGTGATGTACATCCGCTACCACGATCGGTACCGACGCCACGGCGCGGGCTGGTCGTTCGTCGAGCGCGAGCTGCACGTCGACTGGACCGACACCCACGAGGTCGATCCGCCGACCTGACTCCGACCGGCGTCGGAGTCGTTCGAGCTGGCCCGAGTCGCCACGCCGTGAAAACCGCGGTGAGCGACTCGGGCCCGTCTATCCGACTCGGACACCGGCCCAACGACTCGGACACCGGCCCAACGACTCGGACCGCGGCGTGCGTGCCACACGTCGTCGGGATGACGCCTTCCTCCGACGCGCTTGGTGGAGGAACGCGACCCGCAGACAGCCGCGTTTGATGGGGTGAACCACGGCCCCGGGCCAAGATTCGTTGCGCAACCGGGGTTTGAGCCTCGATGTGGAGGAGAGCAACGTGGGAAAGCCGTCGAACAAGAGCGCTGAGGAGAAGGCGCGGGTCGTCATTGCTGTGTTGAGGGGCGAGCTCGCCGCGGTGGAAGCCGCTCGGCTGAACGGTGTGTCGGAGCAGTCGATCCACAACTGGAAGGCCGTCTTCCTGGAAGGCGGGCGAGCGCGGTTGGGGGAACGCGCGACGCCTCGGCCATCGAACCGCGAAGCGGTGCTCGAAGCCAAGGTCGCCGAGCTGACCGCCGCCATCGCCGAAGCCGATGTGCAGCTGCGCACCCTCAGGCAGGGGGTACAGACGCTCCCTCCTACGCAGACCTCGAGATGATCCGCCGCGAAGCGAAGCTCACGGTCTCGAGGTTCTGTGAGCTGATCGGTCTGTCCCGGCGAGCGTTCTACGAACGGCGAGCGCAACACCTCGCGGGGCCGACGCGCAAGGGGCCGTGGCCGACACCGGCACTCGACTCGATCGATGCCGACGTCGTCGCGATCGCCCGAGCACGACCCGCGTGGGGCCACCGCAAGGTGTGGGCCAGGCTGCGCGAGGACGGCAACGCCGACGTGTCGATGTCATCCGTGAAGCGGGCGATGGCGCGGCGCGGGCTGCTGCTGGGCGCCGCAACCTCCTCCAACGCAACACGACACTAAAACTCAAGTTGATTGAAATGTGCGCCGATTCTTGACTCGAGCCGGCACCACGGTTCCAGCCAGCGCCCCGGCTCGCACCTCCGTGCTCACCCTCGCGGACGCCAACCGTGGCGCGATCGGTTGCAGAGACGACCAAGCGGAGTGAAGGAACCATGACGACGAGCACGATCAGCACCGCACCCCCGACCGAGATCGAACCGATCCACGAGCAGGGCGCCCCCGGTCTCGAAGCGCGGCGAACACGTGTGTCGCGAGAGCTGGTCGTCCGCGGCGACCGCGCCGATGCCCTGTGGGAGATGTACCGGGACGCGTTCACGCCCCTGCAGACGCTGGCGGTGCAGCAGCACCTGTGGTCGAAGGAGGAGATCCTCGAGGAGCTCGCCAACGAGAAGATCACCAAGTTCATCGGGTGGAGCGAGGGCGTTCCCGTCGGGATGTGCATGATCACGAACCACCTCGAGCTCGTGCCGATGATCTCCCCGGCGTTCCTGCGTCGCCGCTTCCCGGAGCACGCCACGCGCAACGCGATCTTCTACGGGATCATGATCTTCGTGAGGGCCGGGTACCGGGGCAAGACGCTCTTCGCTCGCCTCGGCACGAAGATGGCCCAGGAGACCGCACTGAGCTCGGGCGTCGTGCTGTTCGACATGTGCAACTTCAACCGCGAGAACGGGTCCCTCGACGCGAACCTCGGGCGCCTGGCCCGGCCGTTCGCGAACAGCGCGATGTCCCTCGTGGACCAACAGTCCTGGTTCGCCGTCGAGCTGCCCGAGCCCCTCGCGCACCTCATCGAGCCGGCCAAGGACCGGGTGCTGAGGTGACGCGACCGCTGGCCGAGATCGACACGATCACGCGCGTCGAACCGGCGGACATCGACGCCGACATCGAGACCGACATCGAGACTGAGACTGACATCGAGACCGACATCGAGACGATCGTCGCCTCGTCAGAGCTCCGCGCCATCGCCGTCGGCCAGGGACTGGTCCGGCCGGGCGGCCTCCGATCGGTGCTGCACGTCGTCGGGATCATCGCCGCGTGGGCGGCACTGGTCGTGCTCGCCGAACGGGCGGACACGCTGTGGGTGTGGATCCCGGCGTGGGTCTGCGTCGCCTTCCTGATCATGGGCCTGGCCGGCGCAGGACACGACTGCGTGCACGGCACGCTCGTCAGGTCGAAGCTGGCCAACACGGTTGCCGGCCACGTGGTCATGTCGGCGATCGCCCTGCCGTTCGGCACGTATCGGCAGTTCCACCTGCTGCATCACGCCGACACGATCGGGCCGACCGATCCGGAGGGTCCGCCGGCGAACTTCACCAGCCGGCTGCAGTACCTCGCCTTCCACGCCGTCCTCGGGGTCGCGTTCATGGCGATGATCTGGTGGGGCACCCTCTGCAGCGCCGTTGGACGACCGCCGAGGTGGGCGCGCACGATGCACAGCCGACGGGCCCTGCGACGTGCGTGGTTCCCGACGCTGCCCGTGGTGGCGCTGTTCGTGGTGGCGAGCGCCACGTCCGAGGTGTTCCGGCACGCCTGGCTCTTCCCGTGGCTGTTCGTGCTCACCCCGGTCTTTCCGTTCGTGCTGCTCAGTGAGCACTACGCCGGTCGCGCGGGGGACGGGATCCTGCACAACACGTACACGATCGAGTCCAACCCGATCACCCGGTTCGCCCTGTTCAACATCAACTTCCACACGGCTCACCACCTGATCCCACGTGTCCCGGGCACCCACCTGCGGGCGTTCGACGAGCACGTGGCGCCGCATGCGACCCGTCGTGCGACCGGTTACCTCGCGTTCCACCGGCACGTGCTGGCACCGTTGCCGTGGCGGGCCACGCGTGCGCAGCGGCCAGCGTCGGAGCGGTACACCCGTCCGGGTCCGAGCGGCGGCGGCGTCTCGCGCGAACATCCGCTCTAGCTGACGCCCTCGCGTGTCGATTACACAGGGATGGACACCGAACAACGAGCACTCGCGACGGCCTGCACGTCGTGCGGGAGCGCGTCCGTGCAGCTCCGACGGCACGGCGGTCTCGGAGGGTCGTCATGGCTGCGCCCGAGCAGTTCATCGGGCGCCGACCGTCGGTGCACGCGTTGAAGCTGATCGCGCCGCGCGTCTCGTGGATCTACCTCGGTGTGACGACCACGCTCGCGGTGATCTACGCCGCGGGCGTCCTCAACGAATCGGTGTACTCGATCCTGCTCGTTGGGACCTGCGTGAGCATCGCCATCGGCGTGCGCCGCAACAAGCCCAGCCGGCAGTGGCACTGGTGGGCGTTCATCATCGCCACGCTGCTGTGGACGGCGGCGGGGTTGACGCGCGAGAACGTGCGCGCCACAGGGGTGCTCACCTCGGAGCGGTCGCTGCTTCCCGACGTCTTCGCGATCCCCGCGTACGTGGTCGTCGCGGTGGCCCTGACCGGGCTGCTGCGCTCGCGCCGGACCGGTGACCGAGACCGCAACGCGTGGCTCGACGGCGCGGTGGTGTCGCTCGGTGCACTGCTCCTCGCGTGGGTCTTCGCCGTCGGCCCGTCGCTCGCCGACGTCACGGCCTGGCTGCCCGCACAGATCGCGATCGCGATCTATCCGCCGCTGTCGGCGCTCCTCGTCACCATCGGTTGCCGGCTCGCGTTCGGATCCGGCAAGCGCAGCGCCTCCCACCAGATGGTGTTCGTCGGCACCGTCTGCCTGCTCGTCGGCGACATCGCGTTCGCGATGGAGGAGGTCGGGACGCTGTCCGTCGGGCGCGTGTACGAGCTCCCGTTCCTGATCGCCTCGTCGCTGTTCGGGGCGGCCGCGCTCCATCCGTCGATGCGCCACCTCAGCCGCCCGAGCGGCACCCGCCGGGGCAACCTGACGAACGGTCGCGTCGTCATGCTCGCCGTCGCGCTGCTGATGCCGGCCGTCGTCGCTGCGGTGGTGCCGGCGGCGACCACCTCCGCGAAGTGGTTCCTCGGCGTCAACCTCTGCGCACTCGCGTTGGCTGCCGCGGCGCGCTTGCTGTTCACCGTGCGCGAGCAGTCGATGTCGGAGGCGCGGCTCGCGTACCAGGCGACCCACGACGAGCTGACCGGCCTCCCCAACCGGACGCTCGCGCTCGAGCACATCGAGAGCAGGCTGCGGCGCAACGAACCGACTGGCGCCGCGCTCGCGGTGATGTTCGCCGACCTCGATCAGTTCAAGCTGATCAACGACTCGATGGGTCACGCGGTCGGTGACGAGCTGCTCGTCGCCGCTGCGAACCGCCTCAAGACCGCCGTTCGCGCGGAGGACCTGGTGGCCCGGATCTCCGGCGACGAGTTCCTGATCGTGTGCGACCAGGTGGATCCCAACCTGGCACAGTCGCTCGCCGAACGGGTCCGTGCGGCGTTCAGCGGGTACTTCGAGCTGACGGCGGGCAGGGTGTACGCGACCACCTCCGTCGGTGTCGCGATCAGCGATCGCGACAACGCCGACGATGGCCCCTCGCTGATCCGCGACGCGGACACGGCGATGTACCGCTCGAAGGTGATGGGGCGCGACGCGATCACGTTCTTCGGCGTGGAGATGCGCGAGCGCGTCGAACGGCGGGTCGAGCTCGAACGGCTGATGCGGATCGGCCTCGAGGCCGGCGAGATCGTGCCGTACTTCCAGCCCCTGGTGACCCTGCCCGCCGGCCAGGTAGAAGGGTTCGAGGCGCTCGCCCGATGGCCACGGCGCACCGAGGACATCCACCCGACCGAGTTCATCCCTGTCGCCGAGGAGTCGGGGCTGATCGTGGCGCTCGGCGCCAGCATCCTCGACCAGGCGTGCCAGCGGTTGTCCGAGTGGCGCAGGACGCTGCCCGGCGCCGCGCACGCCTACGTCGCGGTGAACCTCTCGCCGCGCCAGATCACCGAGTCCGACATCGTCGACACCATCGCCGAGGTGCTCGCGCGCTGGGACCTCCCGGGGGAGGCGCTGTGGCTGGAGATCACGGAGAGCGTGATGATGGAAGACACGATCGAGACCCGAGGCGTCCTCAACGCCATCTGCGATCTCGGCGTGCGGCTCTCCGTCGACGACTTCGGCACCGGGTTCTCGTCGCTCTCGTACCTGAAGAAGTACCCGATCAGCAAGGTCAAGATCGACAAGTCGTTCGTCGATGGCCTCGACTCCGCGAACTCCGACCAGTCGCTCGTGGTGGCGATCATCGCGATGGCGACCGCGCTCAACTTGACCACCATCGCCGAGGGCGTGGAACGCGCCGCGCAGGCGAGCCGGCTCTTCGAGCTCGGGTGCACGGACGCGCAGGGCTACTACTTCGCCCGTGCCATGCCGGCGGCGGACGTCCCCAGCGGGGTGCTCCCGCTCGGCTTCGCACCCTCGGTCCCCGGGCGGCTCAACGTCTGAGGCCCGGTGAGGGCCCGGCGCAGTGCCCGTTGCAGAATCGGGCATGACCATTCGCGGCGCGGCCTGCATCGCCGGCGCGTACGAGCATCCCGAACGCGTCATCCCGGACCGCACGGTCGCCCAGATCCATGCCGAGGTCGCCGTCGGCGCGATCGCGGATGCAGGGCTCTCGCTCGCCGACGTGGACGCCTACTTCTGCGCCGGCGACGCCCCGGGGCTGGGCGGCATCTCGATGGTCGAGTACCTCGGCCTGCGCAAGGTCCGTCAACTCGATTCGACCGAGACCGGCGGTTCGTCGTACCTGCTGCACGTTGCCCACGCCGCAGCGGCGATCGCCGTGGGCAAGTGCCGCGTCGCGCTGATCACGCTTGCCGGGAACCCGCGCAGCGGTGGCCGTGCTCCGGGTGGCGGGGCCCAGGGTGGCGCGCCGGAGTCGCCGTTCGAGAACCCGTACGGCCTCTCGGTACCGGGGATGTACGCGCTGGCGGCGCAGCGGCACATGTACGAGTTCGGGACCACCAGCGCGCAGCTCGCCGAGATCCGCGTCGCCGCGTCGCACCACGCCCAGTACAACCCGCACGCGTACCTCCGCGAGCCGGTCACGGTCGACGAGGTGCTCGCCTCGCCGATGGTCAGCGACCCGCTGCACCGGCTCGACTGCTGCGTGATCACCGACGGCGGCGGCGCGCTGATCGTCGTCCACCCCGACGTCGCCCGGGACCTGCAACGACCGAAGGTCGCCGTCCTCGGCGCCGGCGAGGCGCCCAAGCACGGTGACAACGGACGCATCGACCTGACCTACTCGGGGGCGGTCCACTCCGGCCCGATCGCGTTCGCGGAGGCCGGCATCACCCCTGCCGACATCGACTACGTCTCCATCTACGACTCGTTCACGATCACCGTGCTGGAGACCCTCGAGGACCTCGGCTTCTGCGACAAGGGCGCCGGCGGCCGCTTCGTCATGGACGGCACCTTGCAGGCGCCGTTCGGCCGACTGCCGTTCAACACCGACGGCGGCGGCCTGTGCAACAACCATCCAGGCAATCGCGGCGGGATGACGAAGGTGATCGAGGCCGTGCGCCAGCTGCGTGGCGAGGCCAACCCGGAGGTGCAGGTGCCCGACTGCGAGCTGGCGCTGGCCCACGGCACCGGCGGCTCGCTCGGCACGCGGATGGGCAGTGCCACCCTGATCCTTGGAAGGCAGGACTGATGACCTCGATGCCGACGCCGGCGCCCTACGTCACGCCCGACGCGGCGGCGTACTGGCACGCCGCCGCCGAAGGGCGGTTGCTGCTGCGGCGCTGCGACGAGTGCGCGACGGTGATCTGGTACCCGCGGCCCTTCTGCCCGTCGTGCGCCGGCAGCTCGACATCGTGGGTCGAAGCCGTCGGAACGGGATCCGTGTACAGCTTCACGATCACGCGCAAGGGCCAGGGCGCGTACCGGGAGGCGGGGCCGTACGTGCTCGCCTACGTCGAGCTCGACGAGGGCCCACGGATGTTGACCAACGTCGTCGACTGCCCGGTCGACGGCGTGCGCGTCGGCCAACGGGTCACTGCGGTGTTCCACGACACGGGTCAGGGCACCGCGCTGCCGCGCTTCCGTCCGATCGGCGCCGACGAGATCCCGGCCGTCGAGATCGCGGCCGTCGAGACGGCCGTCGACGAGCCAGCGGTCGGCGGATGAGCGCCGGACAGCCATTGCCGGGCACCCCGCTGCCGATGCACCGCTGGGACGGTCACGGTGGGGTCGAGCTCGCCGGCGACTCCTGGGGTGATCCCGACGGACCGCTCGTGCTGCTCCAACACGGCGGCGGCCAGACCCGTCACGCGTGGAAGGGCGCGGGGGAGACGCTGGGCGCCGCCGGCTACCACGCGATCGCCTTCGACGCCCGCGGCCACGGGGACTCCGAGTGGGCGCCCGACGGGGTCTACGGGCAGGACGTGATGGTCGAGGACCTGCGCTGCCTCGTGGATGCGCTCGGTGGCCATCGCCCCGTGCTCGTCGGTGCCTCGATGGGCGGCGGGACGAGCCTCGTGGCGGTCGGCGAGGATCGTGTCGACGCCACCGCGCTCGTGCTCGTCGACATCGCGCCGCGCATCGACCTCGGCGGGGTGAAGAAGATCCAGGCGTTCATGGGCCAGCGCCCCGACGGCTTCGAGTCGTTGGAGGAGGTCGCCGACGCGATCGCCAGCTACCAACCGCACCGCACGCGCCCGCGGAACCTCGACGGGCTCGCCAAGAACGTCCGCCTCGGTGCGGACGGCCGCTACTACTGGCACTGGGATCCGAAGTTCCGTGGCGGCAACCGCGACCTGGCGCAGCGCACGGCGCGCCTCGAGGCCTGCGCGAGCAACCTCTCGCTGCCCACGCTGCTCGTACGGGGCGGCCTGTCCGACATCCTCACCGAGGAGGGTGCGCAGAGCTTCCTCGAGCTGTGCCCGCAGAGCGAGTACGTCAACGTCACGGGCGCCGGCCACATGGTGGCAGGCGACCGCAACGACGTCTTCGCGGATGCGGTCATCGAGTTCCTGTCCCGCGCGGTCCCCGTGGACGGCGCCCCCGTTCGGCCGCCGCACCAGCCCCACCCGCACCACGAAGGCCCGCCCGGCGACGTCCTCGACGTCCCGTAGCCGCCGCGACGTCCGTAGCCGCCTCGACGTCTTGTGGCCGCCGGCTCGTGGCGGATTGGACCGTGTCGGCCCGGCGCCCGGGTGATCGCAACCGGTCATGATGTGGCCGGGCGGAGCTCGGTCGGATGATGACCAGTTCGGCCCGGCGCCGGATTCGGCGCCGTCCGCACGTCCGATGCAGGGACGGCGAGCGTCGGGCGACCATGCTCGTCCGGGTTGTCCGACGAGGGAGGTGGCGATGGCCGGCACGGTGTTGGTGGTGGGCGCGAGCGGACTGGTCGGGTCGGCAGCGGTGGAACGCTTCCTCGTCGACGGCTGGGACGTGATCGCCACATCGCGGCGGGCGCCCGAGGTCGACAGCGACCGTCCGTTCCGTC
>JAODBQ010000604.1 GCA_025464045.1 Ilumatobacteraceae bacterium | reverse complement strand
GTACACGAGCCCTGGCTGCTTTGCACGGAGACGAATTCCAAGGCAGGAGACAAGGTGTCCTGCAGTGCCACCCCAGTCGCGGACGTTGTTCGGGCCGCGCACCCACAGCTCGCCGACCTCGTGGAGCTGCAGCGCGTTGCCCTCCTCGTCGACGACCTTCACGTCGGTGACGGGGACAGGCTTGCCGACGCTGTCCTTGTGCGAGAAGTACATCGCCCCGGTGTTGGCAACCACCGCCGACGTCGTCTCGGTGAGCCCGTAGCCGTTGCCGGGCGACACCTTCCCGGCGAACTCGGTCTCGATCTTCGCGATCGAGTCGGGCGGAACCGGGGAGCCGCCCTGGGCGATCGAGGCGAGCGAGGAGAGGTCCCGGTTGGCGGCATCGGGGTGTTCGAGCAGCGCGCGGACGACCGTCGGCACACCCGCGATCGCGGTGATCCGCTCGCGCTCGATCAAGTCGAGCGCGTCGTCGACGTCCCACTTGTACTGGGTGACGATGCACGAGCCGGTCGAGGTGAGCACGTACATCGTCGTCAGCCCGCCGATGTGGAAGAACGGGAACGTGCACAGGCCGACGCCCGACAGCGGAGGCGGCGGCGCGGAGCCGTCGGGCGGCGTGGCGATGGACGCCGCCACGGCACCCCCGAGGAACGTGTTCATCAGGTTGGTGGCGTGGTTGCGGTTGGAGCCGACGGCGCCCTTCGGCGAGCCGGTCGTGCCGGACGTGTAGAGGATCGTGGCGTCGTCGTCGGGGGCGATCTCGATGGGCGGCAGCGGACCCGGGTCGCTGCCCGTCACCACGTCGCCCCACGCCCGGGCGGGCGCGCCGATCGCGCCGCCGCGGGCGACCAGCACGGTCTTCAGATCGAGCGACGGGATCAGGTCGACGACGCGCTCGTAGCGCTCGCCGTCGATCAGCAGCCCACTGGCGCCCGAGTCGCGTAGCGCGTAGTCGAGCTCGCTGCCGAGCCACCAGGCATTGAGGCTGACGGTGATCGCGCCGATCGACTGGCAGGCCCAGAACGCGAGCGGCCACTCCGGGTAGTTGCGCATCCCGATGGCGACGCGATCGCCCTTCGTGATCCCACTGTCGAGGAGGTGCGTGGCGAGCTCGCGGACCTTGGCGTGCGCCTGCGCGAACGACGTCCGCTCCCCCGCGTAGATGAAGAACGGTGCCGCGCCGTGGGCCTCCGTCGACGCCCACACGTCGCGCAAGCTGGCGGGAGCGTTGGCGTAGACCCGCAACCGCTCGCCGTGCACGTCGGCTTCACCGATCTCGAACATGCCTCCGGGGGCGGTGAGGGTCTGGATCGCTTCGTCGCGAGTGGTCACGTCGGCGCAAGGTAGCAAAGGCCGTCACCACCGCGCCCAGCAAGAGCAGGCTCGCGCCGAGCGCCGTGACCAGCGGGCCGTCCTCGATGCCGATCAGGTGCTGGCCGTCGACGTTGGCGACCGCCACCCCGGTGCCGCCCGCGTAGAGCACGGCGACGAGCGCGACCGGCAGCGACCACGACCCCGCCAGCCAGGCCAGGGCCGCGGCGAGCACGACCAGCAACGGCACGATCGGCCACAGCCGCACGGCCCAACCGATCGGCCCCGACGGTGAGAAGCCGAGCCGGTCGACCAGCCCGAAGACCTCGAAGCTGGAGCGCCGTCGCTGGCCCGTGCGCAACCACGGCATCGCCGATCCGATGACCACGACCACGGCGCCGATCGTGACGAGCAGCGACCCGAGCACCCGCCACCTGGTCACGGCGACAGCGTATGTTGAGGCGCGATGGCACGCTCCGGAGCACCGTTCACCAGCACCAGGGCACCACACGCGATGGTCGCCACCGCAGACCAGCTCGCCACGCAGGCCGGGATGACCGCGTTAGCACTCGGCGGCAACGCGGTCGACGCCGCCCTCGCGGCCAGCGCCGCGATCGCGGTGTGCGACCCGCACCTCAACGGGCTCGGCGGCGACCTGCTCGCGCTCGTCCACCACCGTGGCGAGGTGCATGCGCTGAACGCCAGCGGCCACGCTGGTTCCGGCGCCGATGCGGCGGCGATGCGTGCGGACGGGCATGCCGAGATGCCGCTGCGCCACGACATCCGCACCGTGACGGTGCCGGGCTACGTGGACGGCTGGCTGGCGTTGCACGAACGCTTCGCGACCCTGGCTGCCGACGCCCTGCTCGGCCCGGCGATCGACCTCGCAGAGAACGGCTTCCCGGCGGGTCCGCTGCTGCTCGGCTCGCTGGCGGGGTTGGATGCGGCCGGACTGCGCAACCTCGCCGAAGTGGCGTCGCAGGCCGCGCGGCCCGGCGCGCGGGTCCATCGCCCGGGTGTGGCACGCACGCTGCGCGCCGTAGCCGCGCGAGGTCGAGAGGCGTTCTACGGCGGGGAGTTCGGCGACGGGCTGCTGACGATGGGCGGCGGGTGGTTCGCCACCGCCGACCTGAGCCGATGCCAGGCCGACTGGGTGACGCCGATCGGCGCACCGGCGTGGGGCGTCGATCTCTGGACCATGCCGCCGAACTCGCAGGGCTACCTCGCGATCTCCGCCGCACAGCTCGCCGACGGGCTCGACGTCCCCGCGGATCCCGGGGACGAGCGGTGGGCGCACCTCCTGATCGAGGCCGCGACCGCAGTCGGGTTCGACCGACCGGACGTCCTGCACGAGGGTGCGGACGGCGAGCAGCTGGTGCGCGAGCGGGCAGCCCGCGGGCATCTCGTCGACCCGGTGCGGGCGTCCGCCCGGTGGGCTCCGGCGACCGACGGCGACACGACCTACCTCTGCACGGCCGACGGCGAGATGGGCGTCTCGATGATCCAGTCCAACGCGTCCGGGTTCGGGTCGTGGCTCGTCGAACCGCGCACCGGGATCAACCTGCACAACCGTGGCCTCGGGTTCTCGCTGCAACCCGGTCACCCGGCGGAGCTGACACCGGGCCGGCGTCCACCGCACACGCTCGTGCCTGCCGTCGCCACGCGGGGCGAGGCGCGAGAGCTGGACGCCGTGTTCGGCTCGATGGGCGGCGACGCGCAGCCCCAGATCGTGCTGCAGCTCGCGGCCCGGTTGTTCCTCCACGGGCAATCACCGGCCGAGGCGCTGCACGCCGGGCGGTGGGCGTTGCGCGGGCCCGTCACCGGCTTCGACTCGTGGACCGCGCCGGTCGGCCCGACGGTCGCGGTGGAAGGCCACTCGCCTCCGGGCTGGCTCGCCGCGCTGACGGCTCGCGGGCACCGCGTCAGCGCTGCGCCCGCGTTCGACAGCAGCTTCGGGCACGCCCATGCGATCCGTCGCGACGCCGCCGGGTTCCTCGTCGGCGCCGCGGATCCACGCGCCCGGGTAGGCGCTGTTGCGGGACGATGAACAGCGCGCGCAAGCGCAGCCGAGCGCCGGCGGAGCGGCAGTACCGTTGGCGTCATGCGTGTCGACACGAACTTCTTCTGCACCGTTCCGATGCCGGATGCCGGTGATCCGAACGTGCCGGCGACCTCGCGGCGGTACGGCAACGACGCCGTCATCGAGTGCTACCGCAACCTGATGGCGTGGGCGAAGACGGCCGACGCGCTCGGCTTCGACACGATGTGGCTCACCGAGCACCACTTCCAGTACGAGGGCTACGAGGTCCTCCCCAACCTGATCCAGTTCGGCCAGCACCTTGCCGCGCAGACCCGCCAGCTGCGCTTCGGCCAGATGTTCAACGTCGTGCCGCAATGGCATCCGCTGCGGCTCGCCGAGGACTTCGCCCTCGCCGACATCATCACCGGTGGCCGGATGGAGTTCGGCGTCGGTCGCGGCACCGTGCCTCGCGAGGCCTGGGCGCTCGGAACCGTGGTCGCCAGCGGCGACAACGCGATGTCCGCCGAGCACGACCGGATCAACCGCGAGGTGTTCGAGGAGTCGATGGAGGTGATCAAGCTCGCCTGGAACAACGAGCGCTTCTCCTACCGCGGCAAGCACATGACGTTCCCACCCGACGACGTGCCGGACCGCGGCACGATGGTCCACGACATCACGCTCATCCCCAAGCCGCTGCGCCACATCGACGTCTACCAGCCGATCTCGTCGCCGGAGACGATCGAGTACGTCCCACGAGCGGGGCACAAGGCCGTCTACTGGCTGAGCAACGCCGAGAGCCAGAAGCAGAAGTGGGACCGCTACGCCGAGATCCGCGAGGAGATCGGCAGCCCCGTTGGGCCGGGCGAGGACCGCTGCCTCGTGCTCAACCTGCACGTCGGACGGACGTACGAGGAGGCGTTGGCGAAGGGCCGTCCCGGCCAGGACGAGTTCAACAAGTTCCTCTCGCCCTACGGGCGGTTCGCCAGCTACCGCAACGAGGACGGCTCGAAGGTCGCGTTCGACCACTGCCCGACCGTCGAGGAGTCGAACCGCGAGAAGATCCAGATCGTCGGGTCGATCGACGACGCCGTCGACGCGATCGGCTTCTGGCGCGAGTTGCTCGACCTCGAGCACATCTGCCTGTTCTTCGACTACCCGGGGCTGACCCGCGAGGAGATGGACGAGCAGATGCACCTGGCCGCGGAGGAGGTCTTCCCTCGCCTCGGCGAGACGCTGGACCGTCGCCCGCTCCCCGACCTGACGCCGATCTGAGCGGGGTGCCGTCCCGATGAGCACCCTGTCCACCGTCCCGAGCACCGGCGCGGACCCCGTCTCCGCCGCCGGCGCCGGCGTCGGTCGCGCCTCGGTCACCGCGGCCCTCGTGGCCGACGGCTACCTCGTGCTGCCGGCGTTCGCCGAACCGCACGCCCACCT
>JAODBQ010000603.1 GCA_025464045.1 Ilumatobacteraceae bacterium | reverse complement strand
CGAGGCGCAGACCGACGCCGAACGCTCGGCGCACCGAGCGACGTTCGTCCGCGACGTGCGCTTGCGGGTCAAGGAGCTGGCCGACCGCGAGTACCAGAAGGTCGGCAGTCGGCCATCGGTCGATTACGTGTTGCTGTTCCTCCCCAACGAGACGATCTCGGCGTTCATCCACGAGGCCGATCCCGACCTGATCGAGCACGCCCTCGGGCGCAAGATCGTGCTGTGCTCGCCGATGACGCTGTTCGTGTTCCTCGGCGTGATCCGCCAGGCGTTCGACAACTTCGTCATCGAGCAGACCAGCAAGGAGATCCTCGGGCTGCTCGGCAAGTTCTCCCAGCAGTGGTCGAAGTACGGCGATTCGGTCGACAAGGTCCGCCGCCAGTTCGAGACGGTCGCACGATCGTTCGAGGAGCTGGCCACCACTCGCCGGCGTGGGCTCGAGCGCCCGCTGGTCGCGATCGAGAACCTGCGCCGCCAGCAGGCGCTCCCGATCGACGGTGAGCTGTTCGACGTCGGCGACGACGCCGACGGTTCGCCGTTCGACAACGTTCGCGAGCTCGGCGCCTGACTCGCCGCGCCAGACTGGTCCGGATGAGCGAGCGCGCGAGATGAGCCAGGTGGCGTTCGAGTTCGATCTCGACGACGGGGGCGAGCCGACGTACACCGTCGGCGAGCTCGGCGACCTGATCAACGGCGCGCTGCGCCGGCGGTTCAGCGACGGCGTCTGGGTGCGTGGCGAGATCCAGGGCTGGAACGAACGCGGCAACCACGCCTACTTCCGCCTGGTCGAGGAGGCAGCGCGCCACGACGGCAGCATCGCCAAGGCGTCGATCAACGTCCAGTTCTTCGCCAACGCGCGGATGCGCCTGCGCCCGATGCTGCAGAAGAACCGGTTGCAGCTCAGCGACGGGCTGAAGGTGCGGATCTTCGGACACCTGGACTTCTTCGCCCCGTCCGGGTCGCTCGGTCTGAAGATGACCGGGATCGATCCGCGGTTCACCCTCGGCGACCTGGCGATGCAGCGTGACGAGGTCGTCCGCCGGCTCGTCGTCGCCGGTCTGTACGACGCGAACCGCAGCCGCCCGCTCGCCGCGGCGCCGCTGCGCGTCGGTGTCGTCACCAGCACGTCGGGTGCGGCGTGGGGCGACTTCGTCCACGAGCTGGAGCGCAGCGAGCTCGGCTTCCAGCTGCGCGTCATCGACGTGCGGGTCCAGGGCGACCAGGCGGTCGACATGGTCACGAAGGCGGTGCGCACCCTCGGCCGCCATCGCGACCTCGACGTCGTCGCGCTGATCCGCGGCGGCGGAGCCCGCAGCGAGCTGGCCACCTTCGACCACGAGGCCATCGCCACCGCCATCGCCGGCTCGATGCTGCCGGTGTTCACCGGTCTCGGTCACGAGGTCGATCGCAGCGTCGCCGACGAGGTCGCCCACACCAGCGTGAAGACGCCCACCGCGTGTGCGGCGGCGCTCGTCGAGCGTGTGCTCGCGTTCCGTCAGCGCAGCGAGCTGGCCTGGTCGGGGATCTGGCGGGTCGCCGATCGCTCGGTCGCTCGCGCCGGTGCGGATCTCGGCGAGGTCGCCCACGGCCTGCGCCACCGGGTCCTCGCCGCCGTCGAACGAGGTGACGAGCGGCTGGTGCAACGCGTCGGCCGGCTGCGCACCGGTTCGCAGCGGGTGCTCGACCGCACCGATGCCCGGCTCGGTTCGGCGGTGGAGGGTGTGCGCCGCGCCCCCGCGCGCCTGGAACCGGAGGCCCGCCACCTCGACGCGCTCGTCACCCGGGCCCGGTTGCTCGACCCGGTGAACACGATGGCTCGTGGCTGGAGCATCACCCGTACGGTCGACGGCCGCACGGTGCGCGCCGCCGCCGATGTCGCCCCCGGCGACGAGATCGTCACCACGTTCGCCGCCGGCGCCGCCCGCAGCGTCATCCAGGAGGTCCAGTCGTGAGTGCCACCACCGAGCCCGTCGCCCCCGGTTACGCGGCCGCGCTCAGCGAGCTGGAGTCGATCCTGCAGAGCCTCGAGCGCAGCGACGTCGACGTCGACGTGCTGGCCGTCCAGGTCAAGCGCGCCGCCGAGCTGATCTCGTTCTGCCGCGACCGCATCGGCAACGCGCGCCTGCAGATCGAGCAGGTCGTCGCCGAGCTGGGCGACGACCGCACCCCCTGACCGCGCCCCGCGCCCTCGAAGGAGCCGATCCGTCGAAGGAGCCGACCGCCGGTCGCCGGCGCGGGTGGTCACGCAGACGCCCAGGACCCCGAGTGCGACCGGGAACGGTCAGGCGCCCTTCCAGTTCGGGGGGCGCTTCTCGGCGAAGGCGCGCGGGCCTTCGATGTAGTCCTGGGAGGCGGCCATGTCGGCGACGGCGGAGTACTTGATGCTCTCCGCACCGGCGACGCCGCCTTGCTCCAGGCCGAGGTAGACGGCCTGCTTCGAGGCGCGAACCGACATCGGCGAGACCTTGAGGATCTCCTCCGCCCAGCGTCGCGCCCCGGCCATGGCCTGGCCCTCCGGCACGACCTCGTTGACGAAGCCGAGCTCGTAGCCCTCCTGCGCGGGCACGTGACGACCGGTGAGGATCATCCCCAGTGCTCGCTTCGGCCCGATCGTGCGTGGCAGGCGGTGCACGCCGCCGCCCAGCGCGGCCAGCCCGACGCGCACCTCCGGCAGGGCGAACCGGGCGTTCTCGGCGGCGACGATGATGTCGCAGGCCAGGGCGATCTCGAAGCCGCCACCCATCGCCACGCCGTTCACCGCCGCGATCAACGGCTTGTTCAGGTCGAACCGGGAGGTGATCCCGCCGAAGCCGGTGCTCGGGTACTCGCCTCGGTCGCCGCCGGCGGCGGTGTACTTGAGGTCGTTGCCGGCGCTGAACGCGCGGTCGCCCGCCCCAGTGACGATCGCGATCCACAGGTCGGGATCGGCGGCGAACTCGTCGAACACCGTCGACAGCTCGGCGCTGGCCGGCGGGTGGAGCGCGTTCATCACCTCCGGGCGGTTGATGGTGACGATGAACAGGTGGCCGTCGCGTTCGGTGGTGCTGAAGTTGCCCATGTGGCCGACCGTACCGAGGGTGCCCGACCGCACTGGCATGGAGCCGACCGAACCGTCCGACGACGCCTCACGAGGTGACGGCGTCGACTCGCGTCACTTGTGCCAGTGCAGGACCTCACCGCCTTGGCCGAGGAGCACGGTGCCCGGGAAGACCCGCAGGCGGTACGGCTGGAGCCGCAGGACGCAGAACCCCGGCGCGTCGGCTGAGTCCCAGCCGGGGATGATCCGCGGGTCGTAGCCGACGGGTTGTGGCGCGTCGGCGAACAGGTGCCACGTGCGATGTCGGGTGACGGCGTCGTCGGCCCACGTGGCGATGCACTCGGCGGTGCAGGTGTCGTGCGACGGCGACCAGTAGTTGACCGAGACCGCCGGCTGGGCGGCGAGAGCCTCGGTCTTGACGTCGGTCTTGCCGGTGGCGACCCATCCGACCAGCTCATCGGCCGCCCACTCCCAGATCGGGTGGAGGATGCGCGAACGCGGCCGGCCGTCCGACTGCACGGTGGCGACGGAGGCCCAGACGATGCGGTGGGCCATCTGGATGAACGCGTCGCCGGTGTCCTGGTAGGTGGTCACGGCGGCTGATCGTTGTCGCGATCCGCCGGTGCGTCAACCGACGGCTGTGGCGCGACGGGCCGCCGGGGCGTGTCGTCTGCCGCTCGGCGCGAGCCATGTTGTGCCGGTCGGCGCGTAGCCTGACCGCTCGTGTCCGTC
>JAODBQ010000598.1 GCA_025464045.1 Ilumatobacteraceae bacterium | reverse complement strand
CCGCCGACGGAAGGTGGGCGGTTCACGCTCGGTGGCGCCGGTCGGCTCTACCAGGAGCGGTACTGGAACGAGCGGATGTTCCAGGTGGTCCAGCAGCTCGGGCCCCTCGCCGCCGAGGCCGGTGTGTCGATGGCGACGATGGCGGTGCAGTGGGTGCTCGCCAATCCCACCGTCACGAGTCCGATCATCGGCGCGAGCCGACCCGAGCAGCTCGCCGACTCACTCGCGGCCACGGAGTCACCGATGGACCCTGCGTTGAAGGCGCGACTCGACGAGATGACGCACGAGTTCCGGTTCGGCGATCACGCTCGCTGAGCGATCGGCCGACCCGCGGTGCGGCGCCGTCGGTCGACGACGATCGCGAGCGCCGCGGCGGCGAGCACGCCGATGCCGAGTCCGACGAGCGCGACGATCGGTCCGGCGCGTTCCCAGAAGGGGGTCGGATCGGCCACGGTGGTCGTGCTCGAGTAGGTGTACAGGCTCCCGTCGGCGTTGATCGACGAGACCGTGAGCGTGTGCCGGCCGAGCTCGAAGTTGTCGGCGATCGGGAAGGTCAGGATCGCCGTGCCGTCGTCGGCTACGAGCGCCGAATCGACGATCGTCGGCGTCGACTCCACGCTCAGGTCCGCGGTGGCGCCCGGCTGCAGCCCTGGCACGACGACGGTGAGCGTCCGCCCGCGTTCCAGCGTGCGTCCGGCGAGTGCATCGACGTGGACCGAGGGACCGGCGGGGAGCGGCCTGACCTCGAGCGCCGCCGGCCGGTTGCGGACCACCGGCTGCTCGCCCGCGGGGGTGTTCGAGAACTGGACGAGGCCGGCCGTCATCGCCTTGTAGCCGTCGATGTTCGGGTGGAAGATCTCGTTGCGCTTGCGCATCGCCGGCGTGGCCCGCACGAGCCGCTGCGATGCACCGTGGGTGATCCAGGTCAGGCCGGAGATGATCACGTCGTCGCTTGCGCCGCCTGCGGCGTCGGACGCGTCGATGTAGTTGATGTACTTCTCCGTGTCGCAGGCCGTGTGCGCCGGCTCGAACGCATGAGCGGTCTGGCTCGCGAAGTAGATCGGCACCCCGGCGGCACGCGCCTCGGCGACGGCACTCGCGACCGCGGCGTTGAGCGTGGCCTGGAACGTGGAGATCCACTTCCACTCGTTGTACGAGAGCAGCTTCGGGCACTTCTTGATCACCTCGTCGTACCGTCCCGGATCGGGGACGGGCGACGGGTAGGCGAGCACGACGATCGGCGCCGGACCGCCTCGATCGCGCAGGCGTTGCGGGTTGTTCAAGCTCGCGTCGATGCGCACGTACGCGTCGACGAGGTCGGCGACGATGGCCGCAGCCTGGGCGAGCTTGATGTCGCCGTACGCTCCGTGGTCCTCCCAACAGGGATGCAGCCCGTTGGCGTTGAGGCCGTACAGCATCGTGGCGATGTCGGTCGCCATCGCCGCGTCGACGAGCTGGGTCGACGTGTTGCAGGCGACCTCGGAGACGACGTGCTTCGACTCGCAGTCGCCGCTCCACAGCGCGCAGGCCTTGATGATCTCGGCGAACCCGGCGTCGTTGCCGCCGAGCGACATCAGCAGGAGATCCGGCGCGAACGAGAGCCTGTCCAGCTGATCGATCTGCGGCACGGCGACACCCGGGTACTGGGCCGAGGTCATGTCCGGGATCAACGCACCGCTGCAGGCGAGGATCGTCCGGCTCGCCCACAGCGCGGCGCCGTACGTCGAGTTCGAGCGGTGGCACGGGTTGGTGTTGGTGTCATAGCCGTCGAGGTAGGTACCGGTGCCCTCGCCCGCGGAGTACGAGTCGCCGAGGATCACGACGTGCGTGCGGCCCTGCAGCAGCGGGCCGGCGTCGGCGAGCGACACCGAGCCACGCAAGCCGATGGTCACGTCCTGGCTGCGCGCCGCCGCGTTCGTCGCCGAGATCGTGATCGTGAACGACACGTCGACGTCGGTGAAGTCGATCGGCGGCGCGAACGTCCACTCCAGCTGGCGGCTGTCGGCCGCCTCGAGGTTGCCCAGCGAGCGGATCGGATCGAGGATGAACGGCCTTCGGTCCGACGTCACCTTGATCTGGGCGCGCACGTCGGAGGCGAGGTTCGGCGACGTGTTGTGGATCGTGACCCGGATGGCCACCGTCGGGCTCGTGGCGACCTGATCGGGCCCGATGTTGCGCAGCACGGTCTTCGGCGCGTCGACCTCCATCGTCAGCGCCGATCCTGCCAGCGCGCCGAGCGACGTCGCCAGCTCGTCGGCGTTCTCGGCGTCGAGGTACTGGCCGCCGGTGGCGTCGGCGATGCAGTTCAGCTGCGTGGCCCCGGCCTGGGAGATGCGGAAGCCGATCGTGTTCACCGTCACCGCGATCCCGCTCGCGGCGATCCCCCTGGCCACCTCGCACGGGTCGGCCCCGCAGTTCGACTGACCATCGGAGACGAGCACGATCGAGGCGCCATCGGCCATCCCCAGCGACGTCAGGTCGTCGGCCGCCGCGGTCAGGGCGGGACCGGTCGGCGTGCCGCCGTCGGCGGTGAGGGCGCGCACGGCACGGCCGATGACCCCGCGATCGGTGAACGCATCGGCGACGAGCTCACCGTCGCCGCAGTCGGCCCCGTTCTTCGGGTACGTGCGCAGGCCGACCGAGGTGTTGGCCGGGAGCGCGTCGAGCAGCGAGATGATCGCCTGCTTGGCGCCGGCGAGCTTGACGGTGCCCGCGCCGTCGTCCTCGTTCATCGACCCGGAGATGTCGACCACGAGCTCGACGGCGCGGTGGGTGGATCCCGCCTTCGTCGGAGGGGTCGCGGGCGCAGCGACCACCGGCATCGTCCACGTGGCGACGCCGAAGATCGTGACCGCGGCCGCGGTACGCAGGGCCCGCCGTACCGTCACGGCGTCGTTCCCGACAACTTCCCGATGCCGGCTTGGGACCCGGTGAGGACCGCCTCGATGATCCCGACGTAGCCGAGGGTGCGGTTCTGGACCGTGTCCGTGCCCGCCACCGTGGAGTGGACGACGAACTGGAGGCGCAGCGCGTCGGACACGCTGATGGTGACATCCACGGGCGTACCGAACACGACGGCCGGCGACGCGACGACGTTGCCGTCGACCACCACGTCGATGGTGGCCGCCGCGTCCAGCTGGGACTCGTCGGTCAACCCGACCTTGAAGCTCAGCTCGTCGGCGTCTCGTTCGAGGTCGTAGCTCACCGACAGCACCGGGCGAGTGATCGTCGGCCAGGTCGTGCCGATCTGGCACTGAACGGCCGCAACGCCCGGGATGCCGTCGACCTTGAGGTTGCCGCCGGACGAGCAGCCCGTGCGCTCGACGGGTTGCAGGGTGTTCAGGTCCATGGTCGCCGGCGCGGCGGCGACCGTCAACGTGACCTCGTCGGGCAACGGGCCGGACGCCGGTGCGGTGGCCAGGACGGTTCCCGCCGGGGT
>JAODBQ010000554.1 GCA_025464045.1 Ilumatobacteraceae bacterium | reverse complement strand
AGCACCTCTACCGCACGAGCTACGCGTACCACGGCGTGCACCCGTTCTACATGTGGTACTGGGGCAGCCACGGGATGCAGCACTGCAGCAAGGTGATCATCGTCGGCGGCGACGTGAAGGCGGTGCGCCGCTTGGGCTTCACGCCCGCGTCGACGATGGACGACGCGTTCGAGATCGCCAGCGACGTGGTCGGTCGCACTCCCACGATCACCCACCTGCACACCCCGCCGATCATGGTCTGCGACGTCAAGTGAGGGTGTCCGATGGCGCGTGACGACACCTCGACGGCGGTCACCGTCAGCCGGCTGCGACGCGCCGCACGACTCGCCGGCAATGCAGAGCGCGCCGTCGCCAGGATCGCCAGACCCGTACGCAGCATCGGCTTCCCGTACCGCGCGCCGATGGTGCCGAAGGGCGTCGAGGTGCCCACGGAGCCGGGCCGGCTCGGTGCCGACTTCGACACCGAGTGGGCCCGCAAGCGCCCCGCCCGGTACGCCCGGACGCTGATCACCGAAGGTCCCCTGCGGCTCGGCGTCAAGCTCGTCGCCTCGCCCGAGGTCGTCGGCGTCGACCGGCTGGACGATCTGCGCCGCGCCGAGCACACGATCCCGGTGATCTTCGCCCCCAACCACCACAGCCACCTCGACACGCCGCTGATGGCGACGGCCGTGCCGGAACCGTGGCGCAGCAAGCTCGTCGTCGCGGCCGCCGCCGACTACTTCTTCGACACGCGGGTGAAGGGGACGTTCGCCGCCCTCGCACTCAACGCGTTCCCGATCGATCGTGAGGTCACCGGGCGCAAGTCCAGCGACCAGATCCGATCGCTGATCGACGACGGCTGGAGCCTGGTGATCTACCCGGAGGGCGGGCGCTCGCCCGACGGCTGGGGGCAGGACTTCAAGGGCGGCGCCGCGTACCTCTCGGCGCGCACGGGTGCTCCCGTCGTCCCCGTGTTCATCGACGGCACCGGGGCGATCTTCGGCAAGGGGATGAAGCGGCCGAAGCCCGGCAAGACGAAGGTCGTGTTCGGCGCTCCGCTCGTGCCAGCTGACGGCGAGTCGACCAGACGGTTCAACGCGCGCATCGAGGCGGCGGTGACGACGCTCGCCGACGAGGCGCTGACGGACGCATGGACCGCGCGCCGGCGCGCCGCAAGCCGCACCAGCCCGAAGCTGACGGGTCCCGAGTACACCGGCTGGCGTCGCCAGTGGGGTCTCGCCGAGCAGCGCAAGCTGGGCAAGGCAGGGATGCGCCGCCGCCAGAAGCGTCGCTGGCCCGAGCTCGGCTGAGGCCGGCGCGCTCGCTGACTGGTCGCGCCGCCCAGCCGGTGCGCCGCGATGTGGTCGACGTCGCCGTCGACGTCGCCGTCGGCGGCCCGGGTCGGGCACGTCGCTCACCGTACGCTGACGACCGCGCGACCACCACGAGGAGCACGCAATGACGAACGAACAGATGCGCGAGGTGTGGACGAACGAGACCGGGGCGTCGTGGGTCGCGCACCATCGCACGCACGACCGGATGCTCGAGTCGATCCTCGCCGAGCTCGTCGAGGCGATCACGGTGGAGGACCACCAGCGCGTCCTCGACGTCGGCTGCGGGACGGGTACCTTGACCGCCGCCGTCGCGGAGCTCGGCGGCACGGTCGCCGGTACGGACATCTCGCCGACCATGATCGCCGGCGCCCGGGCGCGGTTCCCCGACATCGAGTTCTTCGTCGCCGACGCGCAGGTCGACGATCTCCACGGACCCTACGACGTGATCGTCTCGCGGTTCGGGGTGATGTTCTTCGCAGACCCGGTGGCGGCGTTCGCCAACCTCGCGGCCAACGCAGCCGACGGCGCGGCGCTCCACTTCGTCTGCTGGCGCGGCCTGGACGACAACGAGGTCTTCACCGTCGGCGTGCGCAAGCTGCTCGCGGCGATGCCCCTGCCTCCCACGCCTGACCCGCACGCGCCGGGACCGATGGCCTTCGCCGACGAGGCCCGCGTCCGCGCCATCCTCATCGACGCCGGCTGGACAGCGATCGACATCGCGCCGGTCGACACCGTGGCCCGCTTCGGGCTCGACGGCAGCGACGGCATCGAGGAACGGCTGACGCAGATGCTCACATCCGAGTCGGGACGCCGCTTCACCGCACAGGTCCCCGAGGATCAGCGCGGCCCCGGCATCGCCGCGGCGCGCGCCGACCTCCTCGAGCACCTGGTCGACGGAGAGGTCCAGCTGCACGCCGCCGCGTGGCTCGTCCGCGCCCGACGCTGACCCGGCGCTGCGCAGCGGGAACGAGGCCGACGAACCAGGCCCGCCGGACCTCAGTCCGCGTTCAGCCCGATCTCCTTCAGCGCCAGTTGCTTGGCGTGGTCCATCGGGTAGTGCTTGCGCGTCACGAGGCGCTGCGCGTACAGACCGCCGCCGGACTGCAGGTTGGTGACCAGGTGCCAGCCCCCGTACGAGTCGGCCGTCAGGTCGCGGATGCCGTGGAACAGCCGCGTGCGCCACTCGCCGTTCTGGCCGTCGGTGGACATGTACTTCTTGACATACGGAGCGATGTCGCTGTTCTCGAGGTCGGCGATCGACGGCGCGGTGACGATCGCTCCGCCGCCGATGTCGTGCAGGTGGCGCACCATCAGGTTGAAGTTGGCCGCGCCGTGGTACTTGGCCGCGTTCGTGTACAGCTCGTCGGGGAACACGAAGCCGTCCGGCGTCTCCTTCGAGTGCGCCAGCGCGGCCTCGAGGCATCCCCGGATCAGCGTCGCGTGGATGATCATCTCGGAGATCTTCTCCTTGACGTGGGCGATGCCCGCAGTGCCGTTCGCCTCGGCGATCAGCTGCGCCAACCCGACGAGCACATCCGCTTGATCGGCCATGAACGCGGTGCCACCGAGCCGCTCCCAGAGGCCGAGCGAGTGGGCGAACGTGGCCGCGTACGCGCCCTCGCCGTCGAGGAAGACGTGCTCGTAGGGGACGAAGACGTGGTCGAGGATGACGAAGCCGTCGGGCATCACATGACGACCACTCACCGGGAAGTGCCTGATCTCGTCGCCGCGCGGCGCCGGCGTGGTGTTGATGATCTTCACCCCGGGCGCATTGACCGGGACGGCGCAGGCGACGGCGTAGTCCTCCTCACCGTCCTTCATGTTCTTCGTCGGCATCACCATCAGGAAGTGGCCGAACGCGGCGCCGGTGATGTGCAACTTGGCGCCCTGGATGATGATCCCGTCGGACTTGCGTTCGACCACGCGGACGTAGACGTCCTTGTCGATCTGCTTGGACGGTGACGAGCTGCGGCTGCCCTTCGCGTCGGTGATGCACTCCGTCAGGCGGACGTCCTCCTTCAGGACGAAGTCCTGGAACGCGTACATCCGCTCGACGTACTCGGGCCGCGTCTCACCGACCTTCGGGGCAGCGGACGTCAGCGTCGCCAGGCTCTGGTACGTCGTCGTGGTCAGGACATCGGCCGATTCCGACAGCTTGTACACGCGGTCGCGCAGCGCCTCGAGACCCTTCGGGGCGCCCAGCAGGGGGTTCTGGGCGCCTGGCGTCGGGTCGTAGAAGCGGTCGTAGGCCTTGGCGATCTCGTCGACCGCCATGTTCATGACCTTGTGCTCGTTCAGGTCCTTGATGGCCTCACCTTCGAAGTAGACGCTCCGTCCATCGACGATGGACTGGCGGTACTGATCACCGGTCTTCATGGCAGCAGGTTCCTTTCGGTGGTGGTTGGGGTGGAACCGAGGAACGCCTCGGTCAACGCGGGGTGGTTGCGGACGTGATCGGGCTCACCGTGCAGCACGATCGAGCCGCCGGCCATCACGTAGACGCGGTCGGCGAGGTCGATCGCCGACTCGACCGCCTGCTCGACGATCAGCGTCGTCATGCCCTGGGTCCGTAGGCTGCGCAACGTCTCGAACACCTCGCCGACGATCGCAGGGGCGAGACCCAGCGACGGCTCGTCGAGGAGCAGCACCTTCGGCTCACGGATCAGCACCTGGGCGAGCGCGAGCATCTGCTGCTGCCCGCCCGACAGCAGGCCCGCCTCCCGCGTGCGGAACGCGTCCAGGATCGGGAACATCGCGCACATCCGTTCGATCCGGGCCGCGCGTTCCTCACGGGTCAGCTTGACGCCGAACATCCCGAGATCGAGGTTGGACTCGACCGACTGGCTGCGGAACAGCTGTCGGCCGGCGGGCACGAACCCGACGCCGGCGGCGACGACCACGCCGGCACGTGCCCCAGTGATGCGCTCGTCGCCGACGGTCACCTGCCCGCGGTACACCTTGGCGAGTCCGCAGATCGCCCGCAGCAACGTCGTCTTGCCGGCGCCGTTCGGACCGAGCAACGACGTGATCGTGCCGGGCTCGACGACGAGGTCGACGGCACGCAGCACGGGCAGTCGCGCGTACCCGGCGTCGAGCCGGTCGATCGACAGTCCCGTGCTCACGACGCCCCCAGGTAGACCTTGCGAACGGCGTCGT
>JAODBQ010000541.1 GCA_025464045.1 Ilumatobacteraceae bacterium | reverse complement strand
GCGCCCGATCACCACCACGTCGTCCTGCACGAACGGCTGGGCGTCGGCGACGCCGGGCACGGCGGCGACCTGCTCGACGATCGAGTCCGGCAGGCGATCGCGCGACTCGAACCCGAACGCCAGCTCGACCGTGTTCGACGACTGCACGTACACGTCGACGCGCTGGTACAGGTTGGCCAGCAGCGCGTCGAACGTGCGCTGCACGGTGTCGCGGAAGATGAACGTGCCGGACAGGAAGGCCGTGCTGGCGACGATCGCGAGGGCCGTGAGCACGACCCGCGCCCACCGGGCCAGCACGCTCCTCAGCGCGAGTCTGAACATCAGGCGCGAGCCCTCACGGCATCATCGAGCTGCACGAGGCAGCAGCCGGAGCGCCGCGGAGGCCAGTGCCGACCACCTACGTCGTCGCGATGGCGGCGAGGATGTCCGCCTTCGCGGCGCGTCGTGCGGGCAACCACGCGGCGAGGACGGCGAGCACGACGGCAACGACCGCGAAGACGACGATCGACTGGACCGGCAGCGTGAAGCTGTTCAGACCCTGATCAGCCAACGCCTTGACCACGATCCAGCCGAGGGCGATGCCGAGCCCGACACCCATCGCCGTGCCGATCAGTGCGGTGAGCACGGCCTCCCAGCGCACGCTGCCGCGGACCTGGGCACGAGTGGTGCCGATCGCCCGCATCAGCCCGAGCTCGCGGCGCCGCTCGTACACCGACAGCAGCAACGTGATGACGATCCCGAGCACGGCGATGAAGATCGACATCGCCAGCAGTGCGTAGATCACGTTCAGCAGCGTGTCCACCTGATTGGTCTGCGAGCTGATGAACTGCTCGCGCGTCTGGAACTTCGCCGAGGGGAAGTTCTTGACGACCGACTCGATCGCCGCGGTCGCCTGAGCGTCGCTGACGCCCGGGGCGCGGACGATGTAGATCTGGGCATCGAACACGTCGACGCCGGTCGTCGCGGCCAACTGCCGATCGGCGATGAAGTTGCCGCTCAAGACCCCGGCGTTCTTGTCGTCGAACACACCGCGGATGGTCAGCTGCGTGGTGGTGCCGTCGAGGAAACCCACCTGGACCACATCGCCCGGCACGAGGTGCTCGGCGTCGGCCTTCGACTTGGAGACGATCAAGGCGTCGGCTGTCAGGTCGTTCCAACCACCCGACACGAACGTGAGGTTGATCGTCTTCGCCGCGCTGACCGGATCGATCAGCGCGACGAGCTTGCCGATGTTCTGGCCGGCCGCGTTGGCGATGTGGACCTGGGCAGCGCCGACGCCGGTCGCACCGGCGACCTCCGGCAGCTTGGCGACGCTCGCGGCAACCGTGAGCGGCAGCACGCCCTCGCTGCCGGCGGTGCTGCCGCTCCCCGTGATCGTGTACTGGCCGAGGAACTGCTGGCCGACGGTCTCGCGGATCGAGCTCTTGATCGACGAACCGAGCGCGGCGACGCCGACCAGCAAGGCCAGACCGACACCGAGCGCTCCGGCGGTGAGGGCGACCCGCTTGGGGTTGCGCGACGCGTTGCGGCCGGCGATCGCACCGACGACTCCGCGCACCTTGGTGAGCGCCGGGGTGGCGAGCCTGGCGAAGGGCCCGGCGAAGAGCGGCCCGAGGGCGATCAAGGTGACGAACAGCGCGATCACCCCGATCGCCAGCAGGATCGTCGTGCCGGTGAGACCGCCGATGATCGCCAGCACGGCGATCACGAGGAAGCTGAACCCGACGACCAACCGCGAGCGGGAGATGTCGCTGCGGTCGACGCTCACGTCGCGCAGCGCGGCGAGCGGCGGCACCTTGCCGGCGCGCAGTGCGGGGGCCACGCCGCACGCCAACGTGACGGCGATGCCGGCAACCATCGTGTAGACGAACGCGTTCGGCTTCACGGTGAGCGAGGAATCGCTGAGCCCGAGTCCGATCGCGTCGAGCAGCCGGGTGATCCCGGTGGCGAGGCCGAGACCACCGACGAACCCGAGCAACGAGCCGCCGATGCCCACCGCGAGCGCCTCGGCGAGCATCGAGCGGGTCACCTGACCACTGCTCGCGCCGATGGCCCGGAGGAGCGCGTTCTCGCGTTGTCGCTGCGCGGCGCTGATGCTGAAGACGTTGTAGATGATGAAGCTGCCGACCGCGAGCGAGATCAGGGCGAAGATCGACAGCACGGTCTTGAAGAAGCTCAGACCCTTCTCGATCTGACTCTGGTTCTCGGCGGTGATCTGCTGACCCGTCAGCGTCTCGGTCTTCGAGTCCGGTCCGAGTGCCGCTTCGATCCGCTGGGCCAGGGTCGTCTGGCTGACCGAGCCGTCGCCCCCGACGACGATCGCGTCGACCTTGCCCGGGTCCTGCGCGACGAACGCCTGCGCCGTGGGGAGATCGAACAGCGCCCACGTCGCGCCGAGCGACGAGTCGTGGCCGGCGAACTTGGCGATGCCGACGACGGTGAAGTCCTGCACGCCCGCCTTGGCCGTGATCTTCACGGTGTCGCCGATCTTGACCTTGCCGGTGTCGCTCGACTGCTTGTCGAGCACGACCTCGGTACCGTTGGTTGCGGCACGCCCCTGCACCACCGCCCACGGCGTGGTCGTCGAATCCGGGCTGAACGAGCCGCCGAAGTTGGGCGCGTTGCCGTTGCCGAGGTTGGTACCCGACGCGGAGGTGACGAGGGCGAAGCCCTGCACGTCGCCGTTCGCCGATGCCACGCCCGGCACCGCCCGGACGGTGGGCACCAAGGAGTCCGGAACACGGCCACGGGTGGCGTCGCCGAAGTCGCTCTCGACCTTGTCGGCGGACCGGACGAACGCGTCGGTCTTCGAGTACGCCGTGGTGAACAGGCTGTCGAAGCTGCCCTTGATCGTGTCGCTGAACACGAACACACCGCTCAGGAACGCGGTACCGGCGATGATCGCCAGCGCGGTGAGGAGCAGCCGACCTTTGCGCGCCCAGACGTTCCTCAGTGAGAGCCGGAACATGCGGTCACTCCCCGAAGCGCTTCATCCGGTCGAGCACGCGCTCGGCCGTCGGCTGCTGCATCTCGTCCACGATCCTGCCGTCGGCGAGGAAGATGACCCGGTCCGCGTAGCTCGCGGCAACCGGATCGTGGGTGACCATCACGATCGTCTGCCCGAACTCGCGCACCGCGCGGCGCATGAACTCGAGGATCTCCGCGCCGGCGCGGCTGTCGAGGTTGCCGGTCGGCTCGTCGGCGAAGATGATCGTCGGCTTGCTCGCCAGCGCGCGAGCGACGGCGACACGCTGCTGCTGGCCGCCGGACAGCTCGCTCGGCCGGTGCTTGAGCCGATCGCGCAAGCCGACAGCGGTGATCACGCGATCGATCCACTCGTCGTCGCCCTTGCTGCCGCCGAGCAGCAGCGGCAAGGTGATGTTCTCGTAGGCGGTGAGCGTCGGGATCAGGTTGTAGGCCTGGAAGATGAAGCCGACGTTGGTGCGACGCAACTCGGTGAGCTGCTTGTCGTTGAGGCTGGCGAGGTACGTCTCGCCGATGAACACCGCGCCACTCGACAGCGAATCGAGGCCGGCGAGGCAGTGCATCAGGGTGCTCTTGCCCGAACCGGAGGGGCCCATGATCGCCGAGAACCGGCCCGCCTCGAAGGAGACCGTGATGCCATCGAGCGCCCGGACCTCGCTGTCGCCCGTGCCGTACACCTTGATCGCATCGACCGCGCCTGCGGCGGCGGTCACCGTGCTCTGTTCCGTCATGTCCAGTGTTGTACTTCCGCTAGAGCTCCGGCGCATCCGCTTTCGGGGTGACGACTGTCCGCCGGTGGGCTGATCCGGGGTGGTCAGTCGTTGAACGCACCAGGGGTGACCAGGCCGGATTCATATGCGATGACGACCGCCTGGACCCGGTCGCGCAAGCCGAGCTTCGTCAGCATCCGGCCGACGTGCGTCTTCACCGTGGCGTCGCCGAGGTACAGCCGTTCGGCGATCTCGCTGTTCGACAAGCCGCGAGCAACGAGTTGCAGCACCTCGCGCTCGCGATCGGTGAGGTCGCGCAGCCCCGGCGCGACGGTTGCCGCGTCGACGGCAGGACGTCGCGCGACCTCCTCGATCAGCCGGCGGGTGACCGAGGGTGCGAGCAGCGCATCACCGCGGGCGATCACGCGCACCGCCTCGACGAGCTGCTCGGCCGGCGCGTCCTTGAGCAGGAACCCGCTCGCGCCGGCGCGCAGCGCGGCGTAGACGTAGTCGTCCAGATCGAACGTGGTCAGGATCAGCACGTGCGGCGGGTCGATCGCCTCGTTGATCCGACGCGTCGCCTCGATGCCGTCCACGTGCGGCATGCGCACGTCCATCAGCACGACGTGCGGCTTCGCCCGGGCGACGAGCTCGGCGGCGTCGCGGCCGTCGGCCGCCTCGCCGACCACGGTGAGGTCCGGCTCCGACTCGAGGATCATCCGGAACCCGGCGCGCACCATCGCCTGGTCGTCGACCAGCACGACGCGGATGCCGGTGCGTTCGGGTTCGCGGTCCCGTTCCCGTTGGCGCTCCGCCTCGGCGGTCACGAGGGCTGCAGCGGGAACGTGGCGCGCACCCGCCAACCACCCCCGACGCGAGGTCCGGCGACGAGCTGTCCGGCGAACATCCCCACACGCTCGCGCATCCCGACCAGCCCGAAGCCTGGTTGGCCGTTCGCCGCGCTGGCGCCACGGCCGTCGTCGAGCACCTCGACCGTCAGCGCGTCGCCGTCGCAACGCACGACGACGTCGACGATGGTGACCATCCCGGCGTGGCGCCGGACGTTCGTCAGCGCCTCCTGGACCACGCGATACGCGCTGAGCCCGAGCGCCGGGGGCAGGTCGGCCAACGCCGACGGATCCGGCTGCGACAGGCGCACCGGCAGGTCCGCGCTGTTGCCGACGAGCTCGTCGAGCGCCTCGAACGACGGCTGCGGCGCGAGCTCACCGTGCGGATCGTCGCCGCGTAGCACCCCGAGCACGCGGCGCATCTCGACCATCGCCACCCGCCCGGTGTCCTCGATGTTGAACAACGACTGCCGCGCCGCGTCGGGGTTCACGGCCATCTGCCGGCGCGCCGCGCCGGCCTGGATGATCATCACGCTGACGCTGTGCGCGACGACGTCGTGCAGCTCCCGCGCGATGCGGCTGCGCTCGGCTTGCAGCTGCCGCTCGGCGTCGAGTCGCTGCTGCTCGCGGGCCTGCGCGGCGATCTCCTGGGCGAGCTGGCGGCCGCGGCGGATGCGGTCGCCGACGATCATCACCAGCGTGACGAACACCGTCCCGGGCAGGAGCTGCAACGGGTTCCCGCCGAAGCCGAGGCTGAGGCCGACGAGCAGCACCACTGCCCCGCCGACGAGCACGAGGATCCGGTTGCGGGTCATCCTCGCGTTCCCCGAGGTGAACGTGTAC
>JAODBQ010000501.1 GCA_025464045.1 Ilumatobacteraceae bacterium | reverse complement strand
CCGGAGGTGAGCGAGGCGATCGACTTCGCCCGCTACGACGCCGCGGCCGCGATCCCCGGTGAGGCCGCGCCGTACGGCGTGGTCGTGGTCGCCGCGCCGTGGAACTTCCCGTACGCGATCCCGGCGGGGGGCGTGTTCGCGGCGCTGATGGCCGGCAACGCAGTGGTGCTCAAGCCGGCGCCGGAGGTTCGCCGCACGGCGTGGCACCTGGCCAACCAGTGCTGGCGTGCAGGAGTGCCGCGCGACGTGCTGCAGTTCGTCGCCTGTCCGGACGACGACGTCGGGCGGCGATTGATCACCCACCCGCACGTCGCCACGGTCGTGCTCACCGGCGCCCATGCCACGGCGCAGCTGTTCCTCGACTGGGAGCCGTCGCTGCGCCTGCTGGCCGAGACGAGCGGCAAGAACGCGATCGTCGTCACCGAGTCGGCGGACGTCGACGCCGCGATCCGCGACATCGTCCGCTCGGCGTTCGGTCATGCCGGGCAGAAGTGCTCGGCGGCGAGCCTGGTGATCCTCACCGTGGCGCTGTACGACGACGACGTGTTCGTCGAACGGTTGGCCGCCGCCGTGCGCACGTTGCAGGTCGGCGAAGCAGCGGACCCCGCGACGACGATGGGCCCGTTGATCCTGCCACCGGGGCCGACGCTGCTGCGTGGGCTGACCCAGCTGGACAGCGGCGAGCGGTGGCTCGTGCAACCGCGGCAGTTGGATCCCGGCGGACGGCTGTGGTCGCCCGGTGTGCGAGTGGGTGTGCGGCCGGGTTCGTGGTTCCACGTCACCGAGTGCTTCGGCCCGGTGCTGGGGGTGATGCGCGCCGACGACCTCGACCATGCGATCGAGCTGCAGAACGGGACGCCGTTCGGTCTCACCGGCGGGATCCACGCCTTGGACGAGCACGAGGTCGAGCGATGGCTGGAACGTGTCGAGGTCGGCAACGCCTACGTCAACCGGCACATCACGGGAGCGATCGTCCGCAGGCAACCCTTCGGGGGTTGGAAGCGCTCGTCGGTCGGTGGCGGTCCGAAGGCGGGCGGCCCGAACTACGTGGCCGGCTTCGTACGCCCGCCGGTCGTCGAGATCGACCCGGCGCGTGCGGCCGAGTCGTACGCCGCGGCGTGGGCATCCGAGTTCGGCGTCGAGCACGACCCGAGCGGCGTGCGCAGCGAAGCCAACGTCCTCCGCTACCGGCCGTTGCGCCACGTCGTCGTGCGCGTCGGCGACGACACGCCCGCGGGCGCGCTCGAAGCCGCCGGGGTGGCGGCGGCGCGTTGTGGCGTGCGGTTGACGGTGTCCGAGCCCGACGAGTCGATCGACACGCTCGTCGCCCGCCTGCCCGAGATCCGTCCCGAGCGACTCCGCCTCATCACCACCTCGGCGTCCGGTGAGCCCCACGGACCCCGCGACGTACTTGACGGACTCCGGCGCGCGTGCCACGCGCTCGACATCGCTGTGGATGCGACCCCGATCAGCGCCGACGGCCGGTTCGAGCTCGTCCACTGGGTCCGCGAACAGACCGTCAGCATCACCCGTCACCGCTACGGCCGGATCAACGGCTGACCGTTCCGCGCCTCCGGCTCGCAGCCCGGTCGGGCTCAGGGGACGGGGGTGGGGGCGACGGAGGGGATCGCGTGGTGGGCGAACCAGGGTTGCTCGGCGACGGCCATCGGGGTGCTCGGCGGCCCGTTCACGAAGGGCCACAGCTCTTCGGCGATGCGGCGGTAGTTGCCGGTCGCGCCGAGCTCACCGAGCAGCGCGTACAGCCCGAGGTTGATCCGCTGGATGAACACGAACGCCCGCGGCACCGTCGCATACTGGGCGATCGGGCTGCTGCGGTCGAACGTGTGGCGCACGATGCGGCTGGCGTAGTCGCTGCTCCACGTGACCGGCGCATCCGCGCGGACGCTCTCGTAGAACTGGCTGAAGTAGTCGCCGACCTCCGCATCGCTCGCCGGCGAGCCGGGGCGCAGCATCCCCGCGCCCTCGAGGATCCGGCGGAACGCGGTGGCGTCGTGGTCGTACGCGGCGGCGCGCACCATGCCCACGAAGGTGCCGATCTCCGCGTCGGTGAACTGCTTGACCAGCCCGAAGTCGAGGAACGTCACCTTGCCGTCGCCGTGGAACAGGTAGTTACCGGGATGCGGGTCGCCGTTGAACGCGTGCATCCCGTACAGGCTGCGGAACACGAAGCGGAACAGGCACTCGCCGGCCAGGTCGCGTTGCTCCTCATCCCACCCGATCAGCTCCGACCAGGTCGCGCCGGTGACGAGCTCGGTGGTGAGCACCTTGCCCGTCGACAGCGACGGCAGCACGTTCGGCACGCTGATGAACGGGTGGTCCCCGTAGTAGTCGGCGAAGCGCTGCTGGTTCCTGGCCTCGAGCCGGTAGTCGAGCTCCTCGACCAGGCGCTCCTTGACCTCCGCGACCATCTCGTCGGGGTCCAAACCACCGAAGCCCTGGCGCAGGATCGCACCGAGCAGGTCCGCGTTGCGCAGGTCGCTCGCGATCGCGTCGCCCACGCCCGGGTACTGCACCTTCACGGCGACCGCGCGCTCATGACCGGTGACGGGATCGACCACCACCGCACGGTGCACCTGGCCGATGCTCGCCGCCGCGATCGGCACCGGATCCCACTCCACGAACAGCCGCTCGGGTGGCGCGCCGAGCTCGCGCTCGATCGCCTCGGCAGCGAGGTCGCTGCTCATCGCCGGGGCGTTCGCCTGCAGCGTCGAGAGCGCAGCGCGCATCGGCGCCGGCAGCCCATCGTCGATGTAGCTCGCCATCTGGCCGAGCTTCATCAGCGCGCCCTTCATGTTGCCGAGCCGTTCGGTAACCGCCTCGGCGGTGCGCAGCTCGCGTTCGTGATCGAGCTCGATGCGCCGCGCGGCCGTGGCGAACACCTTGCGCGCCGCGGTCGACGCGTACGTGCCGCCGACCGCCGCACCGAGCCGCACCAGGTCGGTGTTGCGCCGCGGCGGCCCGCCCGGTGTGAGGCGGCTTGTGAGCCGCCTGTTCCAGACATCATCGTAGACTTCGCTCAGCGACTGCGCGCAGTCATCCCAGTCCGGCAGCGTCAAATCCGGAATCTCCCGACGAGCCTCCAGTTCCTCGGCGATGGCGGCGGCCACCTCGCTCGGTCCGGCGTCGCGCGGAATCGCCCGGCACAGGCCCTTGGCGGCCAGTTCCCCAAGCCCGGACGTGTCGCTGACGAGGACTGGGCGGCGCAGCGACAGGGCTTCCACCACGTCGACCTGATGCGCTTCTTACTCACTGAACAACACAAACAGCCCCGCGCTCGCCAAGAGGTCTGCCATTTTCTGCCGCTCGGATCCAGGGATGGCGGCGATGGTCACCCGGTCCTCGAGTCCGAGCGTCCGCACGAGGGCGCGCAGCTCTCCCTCATACGGGCCTGTTCCGACGACGTGCAGCCGCG
>JAODBQ010000457.1 GCA_025464045.1 Ilumatobacteraceae bacterium | reverse complement strand
CCCACAAGGTGGATCCCCCATCCACCGGGTTCCGGTTGAGAGGCCCCGCTTCCCCCAAGCGGGGCCTTTCCCTTTTTGGCGTACAGTCTGCGCGGTGAGCGCACCAGCCGGTGGTCGTGGGACAGGCGCGGCGATCGTGACGGCGATCGTGCCGGCGAGTGACACCCGGACAGGCACCGGATCCGGGGCCGCCTTCTTCGACCTCGATCGCACGCTGCTCGCGGAAGCGTCGGGGACCGTGTTCTCGGCAGCGATGCGCGAGGCCGGGTTCACCAGTCGCTCGATCCCGGGCGAGGGCCTCCTCTACCGGTTGTTCAACGCCGTCGGCGAGACGCTGCCGTCGATGGCACTCGCCCGTCAAGGGGCCGCACTGGCCAAGGGCCGGTCGCGGGAGGCGGTGCAGCGCGCCGGCGAGGCCGCTGCGCCACAGCTCGCCGCGCTCGTCCAACCCCTCGCCGCGACCGTCTTCGCCGAGCACCGGCGCCGTGGGCGGCCGCTCGTGATGGCCACCACCTCGCCGTACGACCTCGTCGAGCCGCTCGCCCGGCTGATCGGGCTCGATGCCGTGATCGCCACCCGGTACGGGGTCGGGGCCGACGGCACGTACGACGGTTCGCTCGACGGACCGTTCGTGTGGAGCGCCGGCAAGCTCGCCGCGGTGCGGCAGTGGGCCGACGAGCACAGCATCGATCTCGCCGCGAGCTTCGCGTACAGCGACAGCATCTACGACACGCCGTTGCTGGCCTCCGTCGGTCACCCCTACGTGGTCAACCCCGACCCACGGATGCGGTTGATGGCAGTGGCGCGCCGTTGGCCGACGCTCGACCTGTCACACGTTCCCGACGACCCTGACGGGAACGAGCACCTGGAGGTGCACAGCATGGCGAAGGTCCCGATCATCAACGCCGATCTGCAACGAATGGCGATGAGCTTCACCCATCCGTTGTTCTTCCCCTACGCCAAGTTCGACATCGGCGGCACCGAGCGCATCCCCGCCAGCGGGCCGGCGATCCTCGTCTCCAACCACCGCAGCTACTTCGACTCCGCCGCGATCGCGCTGACCATCGCCCGCACCGAACGCACGGTGCGCTTCCTCGGTAAGAAGGAGGTGTTCGATGCGCCCATCATCGGCCAGCTCGCCACGGCGATGGGTGGGATCCGCGTCGATCGCGGCACGGGCAGCGACGAGCCGCTCGAGGCCGCCGCGGAGGCGCTCGCCAACGGCGATCTCGTGGCGATGATGCCCCAGGGCACGATCCCGAGGGGCCGGGCGTTCTACGACACCGAGCTCACGGGCAGGTGGGGCGCGGCGCGGCTGGCGAAGCTGAGCAAGGCGCCGGTGATCCCGATCGGGGTGTGGGGGACCGAGAAGGTGTGGCCGCGCTCGGCACGGTTGCCGAACATCATCAACGTCGTCTCGCCACCGATGATCACCGTGCGCGTCGGCGCGCCGATCAAACTCGGCTATCGCAGCGCGGACGCCGACACCAAGCGGATCATGCAGGCCATCATGGACCTGCTGCCTGCGCAGAGCAGGGTCGAGCACGAGCCGACGGAGGAGGAGATCGCCGCGGCGCTCCCGGCCGGCTACAAGGGCGACCAGCACGCCGAACGGCTGCGCCGCCCGGGCCGCGACGGCTGACGTCCCGCCGGTCGCCGCCGGCCGCGCGTCAGCGGTTGAACTCCGCGACCAGTGGCGCGTACTGCTCCATGGTCGCCAGCGCGGCGTCGCGATCCAGCGGCGGCAGACCGAGCGCCACGTATGCCGTGCCGATGTCGCGCAGGTGGGCGAGGTGGGCCATGTCGGGCTTGGCCCCGAACACGCCGAGCCCGAGCGCGTCCGGCGAACGGCCGGCCTCCTCGGCGGCGCGTTGCAGCTGCTTCCAGGAGTCCTCGATCTCGAACCTGCCCTCGATCGGCATCCACACGTCGCCGTACTCGACGATGTGGCGGAAGTGCAGCGGCGTCGGCGACGCGCCGACGATGATCGGCGGATGCGGTTGCTGGACGGGCTTCGGCCACGCCCATGCCGGGCCGAAGTCGACGAACTCGCCGTGGAACTCGGCCTCGTCCTCGGTCCACAGCGCCTTGCACGCGAGGACCTTCTCGCGCACGAGCTTGCGACGGGTCGAGGGATCGATGCCGTGGGCACGCATCTCCTCGTGATTCCAGCCGTAGCCGATGCCGAGCATCGCCCGACCTCCCGAGATGACGTCGAGCGACGCCACCTCCTTGGCCAACCACAGGGGGTCGCGCTGGGCGACCAGGGTGATCCCGGTGCCGAGGCGGATCGTCGAGGTCACCGCCGCCGCGGCGGTGAGCGCGATGAACTGGTCATGCGTGCGCCAGTACTGCTCGGGCAGCGGCGGTGCGCCCGCCTGGCCGCCCCACGGTGTGATGCGCGAGGTGGGGATGTGGGAGTGCTCCGGGAACCACAGCGAGTCGAAGCCGCGGGCCTCGGCCTCGCGGGCGAGCTCGATCGGTTGGATGCCGAGGTCGGTGGGAAAGATGAGGACGCCGATGCGCATCGTGCGGAGGGTAGTGATTGGGTATGAACGAGGTCGTGACGAGCGTGCCTACCGACCAGTAGGTAGGGTGGGAGGATGAATCGGATGAACGAGTGCGAACTGCTCCAGGAGCTGTCGCCGATCGCCGAGCAACTCGCTGCCCGGCACGCCGCCACGTGCAAGCCGTGGTACCCGCACGAGTACGTGCCGTGGGGCCTCGGACGCGACTTCGATCGCGAGACCGGCTGGGATCCCGAGGAGCTGGCGATCCCGCCGGCCGTCCGCAGCGCCCTGTTCGTCAACCTGCTCACCGAGGACAACCTGCCGTACTACTTCCGCACGATCGACCGGATGTTCGGCAACACCGGGGTGTGGCGGGAGTGGTCGCACCGCTGGACTGCGGAGGAGGCCCGTCACTCGATCGCGCTGCGCGACTTCATGACGGTCACCCGCACGATCGACCCGTGGGCGCTGGAGGACGGCCGGATGGCGCAGATGTCCGGTGGTGTCGTCCCCGAGCCGACGTCGGCGGTTGACGGCTTCGTCTACGTGGCCCTGCAGGAGCTGGCGACGCGCATCGCCCACCGCAACACCGGCACCGCGCTGCGCACCTGCCTCGGCGACCACCCGGTCGGCAAGGCCGGCTACGAGCTGATCAACCGGGTCGCCGCCGACGAGAACTTCCACTACCTCTTCTACCGCGACCTCACCTCGGCGGCGCTGGCGATGGCCCCCTCGTTGGTCCTGCCGGCGATCGAGCGTCAGGTCCGCGAGTTCGAGATGCCCGGCACCGGGATCCCGGACTTCAAGCAGCACGCATCGATGATCGCCAGCGCCGGCCTCTACAACATGCGCCAGCACCACGACCAGATCCTCGAGCCGGTGGTCCTGAACTGGTGGAAGGTCGCGTCCGTGGAGGGGCTGGACGCCGAGGCCGAGCAGGCGCGCGAGGCCGTGGTCCGGCGCATCGGGCGCATCCGCGCCGCCGTGCACCGCTCGACCGATCGCCTCGCGAGCGCTGCTCCCGCTGCGGTCTGACGACGCGGCCCCGCCCGCGCGGAGGTTCGCCAGGGCCACTCATTGGGGTACCTTCACACCACGAGGGCGTGCGGGCCCGCTGTGCGTGCCTCGTGGGGGAGAGTGGGATGACGCTCCAGGTGCGGCGTTCTCAACCCGGTGACACCGACGAGACGCTGACCCTGCTCGCCCGCGACGGGGACGACGATGCCTTTGCCGAGCTCTACCGCCGCCACCTCCGCGCCGCGAAGACGACGGCCCGCTGCATCTGTCGCTCCCGCGACGACGTCGAGGACGTCGTCGCCGAGGCGTTCACCGGTGTGCTCAACGCGATGCGCAACGGTCGCGGCCCGACCGATAACTTCCGCGCCTACCTGCTCGCCTGCGTCCGCAATGGGTGCTACGTGCGTCGCCGACCTCCCACGCCGGTCGACACCACCCAGGTGGAAGCCGCGAGCGGGGCGGCGCTGGAGGATCCGGAGCGCTACGTCGAAGCCGACACGGTCGCTCGCGCGTTCTCGTCGCTGTCGCCCCGGTGGCAGCGCACGTTGTGGTTGACCGAGGTGGAGCAACGCCCGGCGTCCGAGGTCGCGCGCGAGCTGGAGCTGGCGCCCAACGCCACGGCGGCGTTGTCGCGGCGAGCTCGGCAGGCGTTCGCGGAGGCGTACCTCACACAGCACGTCACCGAGGCGACCGGGGTGGGCTGTGCGAGCGTGGTCCCGCGACTCGGCGCGTACGTCCGTGACAACCTGCGCCCGACCGAGCGCGCCGAGATCGAGCAGCACCTCGCACGGTGCAACGAGTGCAGTCGGGCCGTGGACGAGCTGGGAGACCTCAACGCGAGCCTGCGTTCGCTGCAGGGACCGATCGCCGCCGCGGGCGCCGGGGCCGCCACGGTCGGGACCGGGGTCGCGCTCACCTCGGCGGCGGTGGGTGGCACATGGGCCGCACTGCTGGGTGCCGGCGCACTCGTCAAGGTGGCTGCGGTCGCGCTGATCGCCGTGCCGACCGTCGCCTACGGGATCAATCGTGGACTACAGGACCATCCGGACCCGCGACCGCAGGCGACGGTGACGTTGATCGTCGCCGCGCCGCCGAACGGCACGACGGCGAGCGGGCGCGGCACCTTCGCGAGCGCGGTCGACCCCGCGGCCACGACCATCGTGACGAACGCCGGCGGTGGGTCGTCGGGTACGTCCGGCGGGAGCGTCGACGGTGCGGCGATTGGCGCAGCGGTCGGCGAGCTGCCCGGTCTCGAACTGCCCGATGTCGCTGCGCCCGATGGCGCCGCGCCCGGTGTCGAGCGGCCGGGTGTCCCAGTTGCGGTGACGGTCGCGAGCGATGGGGTCAGCCCGTCCGTCGCCGCGCTGCCGGGCGCCACCGTCGCCGGTGCCACGGTGCCCGGTGCGACCGTGCCCGTTGCGACCGTGCCCGTTGCGACCGTGCTCGCGGTGGGCGTGCCCGGTGCGACCGTGCCCGCGGCGGGCGTGAGCCTGCCGTCCTTCTCCATCCCGCCGGTGCAAGCGCCGGCAG
>JAODBQ010000427.1 GCA_025464045.1 Ilumatobacteraceae bacterium | reverse complement strand
TCCATGTGGAACGACGCGTCGATGTCCGGGCCGCCAGGGCGCAGCCGCGCCGGGCGGGACATGTTCCGGGCGACGTCGCCGGTGAGGGGCTCGACCTTGATCACGTCGGCCCCCATGTCGGCCAGCGCGGCCGCCGCGCTCGGTCCCGCCATCCAGTTCGTCAGCTCCACGACACGGATGCCGTCGAGTGGTCCGACCTCTGCCATTCGCTCCTCCTCGGTCGAGCGGCCACGGTAGGTCGCCGGGTGCTGCGGCGCGTCAGCCGGAGACGCGCAGCAGGATCCCGAGGAACAGGGCGCCAATCGCGCACAGCGCGCCGAGCGCGCCGCCGACGGCCAGTGCCAGCTTCGTGCGGCCGGCGGCGTGGACGGCCGCGAACACGCCGGACAGGATCGCGACGAGCACCTTGATGAACAGCGTCACCTGGTACTCCGCGCTGGTGTTGGTGACGTCGATCTCGGCGATGTTCCAGAGGCCGGTGATCACGACGAGGGCGAACGCCGGCCAGGCGACTCGGGCGAACGCCCTGGCGACGGCGCGAGTCGCCTCCGGGGAGACGTTGCGCAACGTCGGCACGACACCGGCCAGGGCGATCTGCCCGCCCACCCACACGGCCGCGGCGAGCACGTGGAGGAACAGGCGGACCGTGTCGGCGTTCGGGGTGAGCACGCCCGAACGCTACGGCGCCCCGCCCGCGCCCTCCCAGCCCCGGCTGCCCGCCGTCGCCACCCGGGGTCCCGCCGTCGCCACCCCGCCGCCTCGCCACCCGGGGTCCGAGTCGGAACGTCGTGGTCCGAGTCGGAACGTCGTGGTCGGAGTCGCTCGACGCGGCCCGAGTCGCTGGGCATGGGAAGTCCGGCGGAACGACTCGGGCCCTCGTCTGCGACTCGGACGACGAACGACTCGGGCCCTCGTCTGCGACTCCGACGACGAACGACTCGGACGACGAACGACTCGGGCCCTCGTCTGCGACTTCGACAGCCGCCACTGGGCGACGGGCTCAGGAGGTGAGCGCGGCGAGGACGTTGCTCGCGGCGAAGGCGCGGTCGTCCGGGGTGGGCGCGGTGGTCGGGCTCCCACCGAGCAGCACCGTCGCGGCCATTCCGATCGCGCCCTGCAGATCGCGGATGTTGCGCGGCGGCGGGAAGTACTCGTCCTCCTCCGTCACCCGGAGCAGCTCGACGCCGTGACGCGGCGCGAGCCGGGTGATGACGGCGTCGACGAGCTCCTCGGGCGCGGAGGCGCCGGCCGTGACACCGACGACGCCGGTGAGGTCGTCGGGCAGCTCGAACGCCTCGTTGACGCGACAGACCCGCGACACCCCGGCGCCGACGGCCAGACGTTCCAGCGCCCGGGTGTTGGAGGAGTTCGCCGAGCCGATGACCACGACCGCATCGCACCGGGCGACCATCGCCATCAGTGCCGATTGGCGGTTCGTGGTCGCGAAGCACAGGTCGCTGCGGCCCGGCGTCCACGCGTCCGGGTAGCGCCGCTTGACGGCGACGGCGACATCCTCCCAGTCGCGGTGGGAGAGCGTGGTCTGGGCGAGCAGCGCCACCGGTTCGTCGAACTGGGGCAGCGCGGCCACGTCCGCCTCGGACTCGACACGGCTGATCGAGCCCGGCGCGACCGCCATCGTGCCCACCGCCTCCTCGTGCCCCTCGTGGCCGACGTAGACGATGCGGAAGCCGCGGCCGGCGCGGACCTTGACCTCGTGGTGCACCTTCGTCACCAACGGGCACACCGAGTCGACCACGTAGCTGCCCTTGGCGCGGGCCGCGGCGACGACCTCGGGGGCGGAGCCGTGGGCGGACAGCATGATCGGCCGGCCGGGCGGGACCTCGGCGATGTCGTCGACGAAGACGACCCCGTGCTGCTCGAAGCGCTCGACGACGAGCTTGTTGTGGACGATCTCGTGGTAGCAGTAGACGGGCGGCTCGAAGCTGCGCACCATCCACGCCAGGGCCTTGATCGCCATCTCGACCCCAGCACAGAAGCCGCGGGGATCCGCGAGCAGCACTCGGTCGACGTCCACGGTTCGAGGCTACCGATCGACCCATGGCGGTAGCCTCGAAGCCCTATGTCCGCAGCACTGAAGCACCGTCCGACGGTGGTCAGCGTGGCCGACGGCTCGGCGGCCGCCCGTTCCGGCGTGCGGCCGGGTGACGAGATCGTCGCGATCAACGGCACGATGCCGCGCGACATCATCGAGTGGCGCTTGGCCGCGGACGACGCGGACGTCGAGCTCGACGTACGCCGCGGTGGCCTGGACGTCACGCTGGCGATCAGCAAGCGCGCCGGTGAACCACTCGGCGCAGAGGTCTCCAGCGCCGTGTTCGACCGGGTGCGCACGTGCGACAACCACTGCGAGTTCTGCTTCATCTACCAACTGCCGCCCGGCATGCGCAAGAGCCTGTACCTCAAGGACGACGACTACCGGTTGAGCTTCCTCTACGGGAACTTCACCACGCTCACCCGCTTCACCGAGGCCGACCTGGAGCGGGTGATCACCGAGCGCCTCTCGCCGCTCAACGTCAGCATCCACGCCACCGATCCCGAGGTGCGTGCGCGGATGCTCAAGAACCCCCGCGGCGGGATGAGCCTGCGCTGGCTGCGGGCGCTGCTCGACCACGACATCGCCGTGCGCGGCCAGGTCGTGCTGTGCCCGGGCGTCAACGACGGCGAGGTGTTCGAACGGACGATGGCCGGCGTGCTCGACGAGTACCCGGACCTCGAATCGGTGGCGGTCGTCCCCCTCGGCCTGAGCCGCTTCAACGCCGAGTCGGCGATGCGCCTGCACACCCAGGCCGAGGCCGTGGCGATGGTCGAGTCCATCGAGGCGTGGCAGGGGATCTTCCTGCGCGTGCTCGGACGTCGGATGGTGTTCGCGGCCGACGAGTACTACCTCATGGCCGGGCGTCCGTTCCCCCAGCCGGAGGCCTACGAGGGTTTCAAGATGCACGAGGACGGTGTCGGCATGGCCAGCACGTTCGAGCTCGAGTTCTCCGGGGCGGTCGGCGCCGCGACGGGTCCGCAGAGCGGCTTCTTCGCCTGGGTCGACGGCGCGCCGGCTGCGGGGTACCGGGCCCCGCGCAACCCTGCGGGCGACACCGGTCTGCATGCGTCGTCGTGTGGCGACGGCG